>JAISZZ010000163.1 GCA_031284385.1 Treponema sp. | reverse complement strand
CTTCTTACTATAACAAATCCAGCACACGACCTGATAAATCAGTGGTTCCTTAGATGCGACATATAGAAGCGGCGGCTGGTACTCAAGTCAATCCGTTCAGTCCGCCGGCTGGCGCGCTTTGCGGCGGCCTCTGCGCGTACAATTTTTTTACAAGGTTTTGATTGTGTAAGATATGTTCCGTCATTGCGGAATGAGCCGCATCTCCGTCCCACGCCTTTATCGCATTGGTAACGGCGCGGTGGGTTATAATAGTTTCATCGCGCAGCGCGGCGTTTGTTACATCTATCGAGACATGAATCGCGGAATTGATGACCGGCACAAGATTCGGCACAACAAGATTTTTTGAGGACACGGCGATTTTCTTGTGAAATATCACGTCTTCCTTTTCGTGGGGTACTCCCCGCAAAATAAGGTCTTCAACAATATCGCATTGTTTGGCAATATCGTCTATCTCTTCGCAGGAAGCGTTTTGGGCGGCCATTCGCGCAATATACGGCTCAAGCAGCAGACGAATTTCCAGCAAATCAAGGGCAAGCCTCAATTTATCGTTGATGAATCTGAAGCCGAGCGGGTCTTCGGGCACGCCAAGTTTGTTACAAACAAAAGTTCCCGCGCCGCGCCGTATTTCAAGAATATTCTGGGAAACAAGCGTCTTAACGGCTTCCCGCACCGTGCTTCTGCTCATGTCAAACTTTTGCGCGAGTTCCATTTCGTTAGGGATTTTATCCCCCTGCCTGTATTCACCGCTTATGATCAGGTTTATGATACTTTTCGCCGCGGAATCGCTTAAAGATGGTTTATCCATTTTATTTCTTAAATGCGCCAAGCGCCCGCTTTCCAATATCCGCCCTGAAATACATGTTTTCAAAACGAATCTTTTTTATGCCGCCGTAAGCGACTTCCAGCGCCCGCTCAACAGAGTCCGCTGCGGCGCTTACACAGAGAACACGCCCGCCGGATGTTACAAGAGAGCCGCCGTCATCCTTTACTCCGGCGCAGTAAACCTGAACCGCGCCCGCAGACTCGGCGGAATCTATGCCGCTGATGGGGAAGCCTTTCTTGTACGCAGCGGGATAGCCGCCCGATGCCGCTACCACGCAGGCCGCCGCCCCGTCCTTAAAACGAACCATTTCCGGCGACAGATCCCCATCCGTGCAGGCAAGCATGATAGAAAGTAAATCCGATTCGAGCAGCGGCAGCACGGCTTCCGTTTCGGGGTCGCCGAATCTACAGTTATACTCTATCACCTTTGGCCCCGTTTCCGTCAACATCAGGCCGAAGTACAGACAGCCCTTGAACGGGGCAGCCTCTTTTTTCACCGCCTCCACAGTCGGGATAAATATAGTTTTCATGCAAGTTTCGGCGATTTCCGGCGTGTAGAACGGGTTGGGCGCGATACAACCCATGCCGCCCGTGTTGGGGCCCTCGTCATTGACCAGCGCCCGCTTGTGGTCCATGCAGCTTACCATAGGGACGATAACGCCGCCGTCGCAGAATGACAGAACGCTGACCTCCGGCCCCGTCAAACATTCCTCAATGACGATATTTTCACCGCTGCCGCCAAAACATTTTTCGTCCATAGCGGCGCGTATCGCACGCTCCGCCTCTGCAAGACTTGCACAGACTGTAACGCCCTTTCCAAGCGCAAGGCCGTCCGCTTTTACCACAAGCGCTTTTTTACCGGACGCAAAACTTTCGCGTGCGAATTTGAGGGCATCCGCGCTGTACGCAAACGTTTCGTAGTCCGCCGTTGGAATACCATACTTTTTCATCAGGTTTTTTGCGAAAATCTTGCTCGATTCGAGCCGCGCCGCCGCCTTTACCGGTCCAAAGGCGCGGATACCCGCCGCTGCGAGCGCGTCTGTCATGCCGAGTGCGAGCGGGTCATCCGGCGTTACCACGACATAATCAATTTCCGCGTCCCGGCAATACCGCGTAACAGCCTGAACGTCGAGCGGGTCGATGCCGGCGCATTTAACATCCCGCGCTATGCCGCCGTTCCCCGGAATCGCCGTCAACGACACCACGCCGGCGCAACTCCTGAGTTTCCGCACAATCGCGTGTTCGCGCCCGCCTGACCCGATAACCGCAACATTCAATTTACCGTTTGTCATTCAAGTTTTCCCGCGCACAGGGCTTCCAGCGCTCGCGGCAGAATAATCCATTCAGCCTGTTCCATAACGCGCCGCTGCAATGTTTCGGGCGTATCCCCATCCACAACCTCGACAGCCCTTTGCATAATAATTTTTCCGCCGTCCGTGATTTCGTTTACAAAATGGACAGTCGCGCCTGAAATTTTAACGCCGCGTTTCAACGCCGCTTCGTGTACAAATAGTCCGTAAAAACCATCGCCGCAGAACGACGGTATCAGGCTTGGATGTACATTGATGATACGGTTTTTGTACAAATCCAATACCTTACTTCCAACAATCACCAAAAAACCGGCAAGAACAACGATGTCTATGTTATTTTTTCGCAGTAACGCGGACAAATCGTCATCATATTTAACATCGTCAAAAACACCGTCATGGGTATAATCCGATTCGTCAAGCGCCGCCTGCTGGATACCGGCCTTTTTTGCCCGTTCCAGCGCAAATGCCGCCCTGTCCGATGAAACAACTAGGGCAATATCCGCGTGGGGCAGTTCGCCGCGCTCCTTTGCGTCGATGATTGCCTGTAAATTTGTACCTCCGCCTGAAACCAGAATCGCGGCGCGTTCCACGTGGAGGCGGATCTTGCACAGCGGCGCGTCATCAGTATGTTTATCCGTTTCGTCCCGCCGTCCACCTTGGCGGTTCGCCGCGTCAGAACCGCCAAGCGTGTCAACGTCATCCCGCATTAGCCGGCTCCGTTCACTTAAAAAGAATACCGGCAAGACGTGGTATCGAAATAAAATTGCCTATCACGCCGCCTACGGAAGACAGTAAAAATACAAGCAATGCGTGAGTTATGCGGTTGTTGTAAAGCCCCTTTATGCTGGTGATACTTTCCGTTAGGTTTTCCGCATCCGAGATGCGAGGACGGCGTAACAATGCCTGCGTTGCGCCAGAAAAAAGCCCCACGCCTATAAACGGACTCAGCGTCCCTATTGGCGCGCCGATAAACGATACCAGTATTGCCAGCGGGTGAGCAAGCGCGATGAGCGCTCCGGCGGCGGCAAGCGAGCCGTTCCAAAGCACCCACCTAATCAGCATTTCAAAACTTAGTTCCGCGCCGGCGCGAAAAAATCCGGCGGCGATTAGCGCCACTATTGCGGCAGGGATTATCCACGAGATAATTTTTCCAAAAGGCCCCGAAGGAATTGATGCCTCCAGACTCGCTGTGTCAATGTTTTCAGTTCCGGCGGCAATACACTCAATATGCGCCTTGACCCCTTCTAAATGACCCGCGCCCACCACCGCTATCGTTTTACCGTTAACACTTTGCGCCGAATTTTCCCAAATCTTCGCCGTAAGATAACGGTCCCGCTCATCAATCAGAGTTTCTTTTACTTCCGGCAGAAAAGCCGACAGTTCCTTCATCATGCCGTCAAGCTCACTCTGTTTTTTTAGATTCTCTATCTCCGCCTCGCTAGGTTTTTCAGTGTTAAACGCGCTGGAAAGCAGGCCGGCGAGCAGCTTGCACTTGCTCCAAAAACCGCACTTGGACCAAGCCCGGCGCAATGTCTGCTGAACCTCGCGGTCGCAAAACGAGTAGGGAATGTTGAGTTCTACCGCCGTATCAACCGCCGCCCGCATTTCCTCTCCCGGCTTAACGCCAAGCTCGTAGCCCAGCCTGTACTGAAAACTGGACAAAACAAGATTCGCAATCAACAAAAAACCCTTTCCCTCGCGAATCACATTGACAATATCAAGTTTTGCCCAGCTATCCTTCTGCGTCATCGAGGTAAACCGCCCGCTGTCAAGCTCTATGCAAACCATGCCCGGCATTTCGCTCAAAATGACATTGCGCGTTTCATCGATGCTTTCTCTTGAAATATGCGCCGTGCCAATAAGAATTATCTCCCGCCCGTCAAAACGCAGCGTTATACGTGTTTCAGTATTTTCACTATTTTCAGTCATTTTATCCTTTATTATGTGTGCCGCCGTCCATGCCGCCAAGTTGTATGCCGCGCTCTTTGATTATCCATTCATTCAAACGCCATTCGACAAGATCCATACGCTGCAATTCGTGAAATTTCTGAAAAAACTTGTTTGCAAGTATCGCGCTCCCCCGAATATCGTAATAATTTCCCAAATAGAACAGCATTTGCGCCTTTGTACGCGGGTTTTTTTCAAGATTTACGCGGCGAACCACATCGGAATCGCCTGAAAAATCGAAAAATAAACGCGCAACATAGTAATCTAACTTATTATGGTCTATGTTTTTCATAACGGATTCCATAAAAGGCTTAATTTCTTGATGTTTACCCCCGCCCTTCAACATATTGACCACCGTAAGCATAGCATAATTATACTCTTTGGGGGCTTTTTTATAGGCCTCATAGAACGCTTTGGCGGCTTCGGTATAACGCCTCTGCTTCATCAGTTGAGAGCCAAGTCCCTCAAACGCGAAATAGTAATCGGGACACAGACGGGTCAGCGTTTCATAATCACGCCCCGCCCCTTCAATATCCTCCAATTCATCACGAATACCCGCACTGTAAACATAGGAGATGAAAATATCGGGATTCAACTTAGCCGCATAATCAAATTCTTCGAGAGCGTCCGCCTTTTTCCCTATTTCCAGCAAGGCGCGTCCCCTGTCATAGAAAATCCAATAATTTTGAGTATCGATTTCCTTCGCCACATCAAGATCGCTCAACGCCTGTTTCGGCTTGCCTGTTTCACGATAAAAGCGCCCCCGTTCACTGTAAGGCTCGCCGCGCTCCGGGTAAAGCTCCACAGCCTTGTTAAAAAGCGCTTCCGCCTCGTCATTTTTATGTTCCATCCGGTAAGTGTTGGCCCTACCGTGCATCGCGCCCATGTCGTCCGGCGATGCCGCGAGAGCGCGGTCAAAATACGCCGCCGCCTGTTTCAACGATTTCGATTCGATACAAATTTGACCAAGATCGTTAAGTGCCGGCGTAAAATCAGGAGATATATTCAGGATTTTTTCAAGAATTAGTTTGCGTTTCTTAACATTCCCAGAAGCTCTCTCTATATTTGAAAGGATAAACAGACTGTCAACATCATTTCCATCCTCGTCTGTCAAAGCGGCTGTAATTTCGCGGGCATCGTCCAGCTTGCCGGCGGAAAGCAACACGGAAGCCTTTAACCTTAGGTTCTGTTTCTCTGCCGCCTCTTCCGCGCTCAACTCGTCAAAAAGAGCGAGCGCCTTATCCATATCACTTGCCAGAAGCGCGGCGGCAAGTTTATCAATAAAACGTACGGGAACAGACTCCGCAGTTTGTGGAACAGCATTTTGCACACGCTCCGCCGGCGCCGAACCGCATGACAGGCAAAACATGACCAAACCGCAGACAAAAAGCCGGCCAGGTTCAGCAAAAAGCTTTTTTATGATATACATAGTTTCAATTATCGTTGAAGCGCAAAAAAAATCAAAGCCCCCGCATTGCCTAATAATTAATCTAGCCGAAGGGGAGGGGGGGGGGGGGCAGAAACAAAAACCTAGCTAAAATCATACCACCGGGGCTGACCATCCTCCTTACAGGAGGTTTTTTTCACCATACATTTTTCCCGGTTTAGTTTCAATATCCGCCCAACTGCCTCGTTCAGCCTCTGGTTCATTGCTAAATTTTTAGGCATCACGGCACGACTGAATAGCGTCCGCGAATTATTTGCGTAATTCGCGGACACTTTACTGGGTTACAACGGATTTGGGGGGTAGCGGAATAACCGCTTACGCGTTTGGCTTAACGCTAGAGCGTTGAGCTTTAGGAGTTTGCGGCGCAAACTCCATACAAAAGATAAGCGGTTATGTAGCGCAGGGGGGACGGACGAAAGGGCGGCTATGTGCCGCAGCGAGTATGGAAATCGTCCCCCCTCATGGGTTTATTCTATGACGGCGGGCCGGAGTATTCTGGACTATTGCCTAATTTCACGATTGTAATCTGCATATCATTGATTTGAATGCCGGTACAAATGAGGATATCCGCTTTTTCGGCAGGTTTTATTTTTGGACATCACGGTGGCCGCCGGACTTTTCGCATTGCTTAACGCCGCGAAGCAATGCCGCTCTGCTAGTGTTTTGATATACATCTTTTTTTTTGCAAGATACTTGAGTAGCATAAACCGGTGAATCTAATACTTTTTGAAGAGAACGAGGCTTTACAGCCGCTGAAAAAACGGGATGTCCGCGCCATACACCTTGTAAAAACCCTTCATAAGAAGGCGGGAGACGAATTTGATGCGGGAATTCTTGGGGGAAAACGTGGAAAAGGCCGTATCGAGAAAATTATTGACGGCGGAGATGTGCTTTTTTCGCTGAATTTGACGGAATTTCCGCCTCCGCGCCTGCCCGTAACGGTGGTAGTAGGCTTTCCACGCCCGATTCAGACACGCCGTCTGCTACGCGATCTCTCAAACACTGGCGTAGAGGCGATACATCTTACCGGCTGCGAGCTTGGCGACAGGAATTATCTTAAAACAACGCTGCTGTCGGACGGGGGGGCGCGTACGGCGTTGATTGAAGGGGCGGTTCAGGCGCGGGACACGATGCTGCCGCGCCTTGATGTGTTTCTCTCGTTAAAAGACTGGCTCGAAAAATCGTTGCGGACGGCGGCATATTCAGACAAACAGTCCGGCGAAATGAACCTTATCGCCTGCGACAATGTGAATCCGGACGGCTTTTTCGGCGATGAGCCGCCCGCCGCCGGACCAGTTACGCTTGCCATAGGCCCCGAACGCGGCTGGTCAGAGCGAGAGCGGCGTATGCTTAGTGAAGCCGGCTTCAAACGACTATCGCTTGGCTGTCGCGCCTTACGCACAGAAACCGCCGCCGTGGCCGCCGTAGCCGCTATTGAAACCGCAAAACGATTTGCCGCTACGCCGCCTCCGCCTTAAACCGGTCAGCCTGAGTTCTGCCCTCAAACCGCTGTGCGGTTTGCGCCCTCATAGCGTTCAGTACTGCGATAAAGCAAACGCCCACATCGCCCAAAACGGCAAGCCATATCGAGGCTAGGCCGGCTGCGCCCGCCGCAAGTATCAGTGCCTTTACACCGAGCGCGAACACGATATTTTGTTTTACGATGCGGCGCGTCTTGCGGGCTATGTTCACAGCGTCGCAAATTCTCGCCGGTTCGTCCGTCATCAGCACAATATCCGCCGCCTCAATCGCCGCGTCCGTACCGCGCGCGCCCATCGCTATCCCCACATCGCTGCGGGCAAGAACGGGCGCGTCGTTTATGCCGTCTCCCACAAACACAAGACTGCCGCCCGTATTCCGCTCACCGGCGATTTTTTCAAGCTGAAACACTTTTTCGTCCGGCAGCAGTTCGGTAAATGCAGCGTCTATGCCGAGCTTGGCGGCAACCGCCTCGCCTTCCCGCGCCGTGTCACCGGTAAACATTGCCGCCCGCCTTACTCCCAGCCTCTTTAACGCGGCAACGGCGGCGGCGCTGTCCGGTTTTACCTCATCCTGTATTATCACGCGCCCCGCCGCCTTGTTGTCCACCGCAAGGTATACGCAGATTCCGTTCCCGTCGTAACGTGTAAACGTGATATTCTCGCCCTCCAGCAGTTTCCTGTTTCCGGCCAAAACCGTTTTCCCGTTTACCCGCGCCTTAACGCCGCGCCCCGGTATCTCTTCGAGTCCCTCGATGATGGACGTGTCAACTTCTCCTGAAAACGCGGCGCGGACCGCGGAGGCCGCCGGATGGTTCGAAAAATGTTCAGCGTGGGCGGCGTAAAAAAGAATGTCATCCGTTGAATACGCGCCCTCAGAATCAACTTTATTGACCTTAAATATCCCTTTTGTCAGCGTCCCCGTCTTGTCAAACACTATCGTATCAATGTTGCTCAATGCCTCAAGATAGGAACTCCCTTTTATCAGTATCCCGCGTCTGGATGCCCCGCCTATCCCGCCGAAAAAGCTCAACGGCACGGAAATAACGAGCGCGCAGGGGCAGGATACCACAAGGAACACGAGGGCGCGGTACAACCAGCGGCTAAAATCCATGCCGCCTGAAACGAGCGGCGGTACGAGCGCGAGCAACAATGCCCCGATGACGACAACCGGCGTGTAGTAGCGGGCAAATCTGGTTATAAACCGCTCAACCTTTGTCTTCTTTTGCGCCGCGTTCTGCACCATATCGAGTATCCTGGCCGCCGTCGATTCGCCTGAACTCTTTGTAACCCGAATCGAGAGCAGGCCGTTCTTGTTGATTGTGCCTGACAACACTTCGCTGCCCGCCTCCACATCACGCGGCGCGCTTTCGCCTGTAAGCGCGGAAGTATCTATCGACGCCTCGCCTTCAATCACAACGCCGTCAAGCGGTATCTTTTCACCCGGTTTAACGACAATCAAACTGCCAATCGTCACATCATTCGGCGAAACAACGCGAATTTCATTTCCCTCTTTTAGATTAGCGTAATCCGGGCGTATATCCATCAACGCCGCTATCGAGGAACGGGAGCGCCGCACCGCGCCTTCCTGAAACGCCTCGCCAACCTGATAGAACAGCATAACTGCGACCGCTTCCGGGTACTCGCCTATTGCAAACGCCCCGAATGTCGCTATTGTCATCAAAAAATTTTCGTCAAATACCTGCCCGCGGCTGATGTTTTTTACCGACCGCAGCACAACATCTGCGCCTACCAGTATGTACCCCGCCAGGCAGAATATAAGTACCGGCGAAAAAATATTCCCCGGCAGTTTTATGTCAAAAACACCCGTTTCAAGCAGCAATCCCAGTACAAAAAAAACTGAACCGGCTATCATGCGCGGGAAAAAATATATTTTTCCGCTGTCATTCTGATTTTCACCGCCCGCAGCCAAAGTCTGTTGAACGGCGGCGCAATGCTCGCAGCAACAAGTTTTCTCCGCTGCCAACGCGGATGCCTGCGGCGCGAGGTCTTTGTTTACGGCATTTACCGCATTTTTCATAATTCCTCCTACTCGCGAATATGCGATAGTCCTTTGTCAAGGATGTCTTTTATATGGTCATCATCGAGTGAATAGTAAACGATTTTCCCGTCCCGCCTGTTCTTTACCAGTTTTGTCTGCCGCAGCAGGCGAAGTTGATGCGATATTGATGACTTTGTCATTCCCAGCAGCGCCGAAATATCGCAGACGCACATTTCCGCCTCCAGCAAAGCGCAGATTATCTTTATGCGGGTGGAATCGGCAAACATCTTGAACAGATCGGCCAAATCGAGCATTACCTCCTCGTCCGGTATCTGTTTTTTCACTTTTGCGATAACTTCTTCGTGTATCACGGTACATTCGCAAACTTCAGTCTCGACCATAAACTCTCCTTCATCAGTTGAACATATATTCAAATGTACAAACATTCTTTTTTCCTGTCAAGCCCGCCAGCGATATACAGGGTATACTCGTCGCTCTCTGCCAGAACTGGCAAACAAATCTTTTGATTTCTGTAACATTTTGATGGGAAAACGCAGCGAATTCTCCCAAAAATTCAAGCACAGTATATGTGGTAAGCGGTATTTTGGGGATTGATAGTGTGGGTTTATGGCATTTCTTGCGGAGTTTCTACGAATGGGCCGCGTAACTGGTTGACGGCACGTCCGCGCCACTCGCCGGCTTCGCCTTGCGACGTTAGAAAACTCCATAGTTCGCGGGCGGGCGCTTCTTTACCAGTGGCGTAAAGCGCGGCGGCAAAATAGTAAATATTTTTGTAATAATCTGTTTCTTTCATGTAATTTTTGATATTATCCCGTCTGGCAAGCAAGGGAATGAGATTTTCTAGGCTCGTGAACGTAAAATCAAAATCTTCGGCGATAACTTCATCGATTATGGTTGTATTTTGAATCAAAAAAGCAAAAATTAGATGAGGTACGGCCTTGCTATGCCTTCCTGAAACATAAAAATACTCCCCCAACAACCGGTGAGCGCGTTCAGTTTCGCTGTTTTTATAGCGGTACATCTGTAAAAAACGGTTCGCACCGGAACTATCTATCGTCCGGTTCATTGCTTCACGGACAAAATTTCCGTCATCCTGCTTCCAAAGCGAATCTTTTTCGAGAATTGCTAGTAATTGCCGTTCCATTTCGTTATATTTTTGCCGCAGACGCTCGATGTCGGCGATTTTGTAGCGGATTTCCACGGCAAAGGCAGGATTCTCCATCCTGTCGCTGTGGGCAAGCGCCTCGTTAAATTGGCGCAGCGCAATTTCGTTTTCGCCCATCAAGCGGTATGTCTCGCCTATCCAATAATCCGCTTCGGGGTAACTTTTTAGGCGGTCAAGATAGTCCAGCGCGATTTGACCGGAATTACGGAGAGCCTCACGCCCTACTCTGTAGTGAAGCTCATTAAACGCCGCCGTAGCGTCGAGCTGCCCCCGCTCTGCGGCATATTTCTCTATTCTGTCCAGATAATCGTTCATCCGGCGGACTTCAGGCAGCGAAAAAAGCGTGATAAGATCCCGCTCCATTTTTGAATACATCTCCCGCCGCTCGTTACGCGCATCCTGAAAAGCGACAAGCGCATCGCCGTAAGCGCCCTGCCGAAACAAGTTTTTACCTGTTTCCAGCGTAAACCAGTAATGCCTATCCTTGTTTACATATTGAGCCGTTAGGCCGTCCGTCAAAAACCCAAATGTGAAAACGAGTAAAAATATCGCTGGTTTCATTATGCCTCCCGGTAAAAATATATCACATTTACTTATCGTCAACCAGACGGCGCAGCGGACAGGCTGGCGAGAAACGCGAGGCGGCGGAAGGCGTGATATAAAGAAGGGCGGCTCCGCCACGCAGAGCCGCCCCCTCAATGAAAATACCGTTACATCAAAACGCTGCTAATAGGTTCCGTACACATTGCCTCCGACATCGGAAATAATAACACGTCCTTTGCAGTAAGCCACGGCAACATACCGTAAATAATTACTCGTATCGGGCCTTATAAACTTCCATCCGCTTAACGATGACTTATCAGTGTAGGCGAACCAGTTTCCAAACTGGTTCATCCCGCCGGTAATGAATAATGTTTCGGAGTTTTTAGCAGCTATGTCAAATGGATTGCCAAACGGTATACCCTGCAATTCCGGCGGATAATCTCTTTGCCAATTCTCCGATCCCCAGTTTCCCGTGCCTGAAGCCGAGGATCCCAGAACGCCTTCGTTATTCCATACATAAAATTTATTGCCGGAAAAAGCAATCAGCGATAAGGAGGCTTTCATATCACCACTTTTTCTAGGATTATACGTCGGAAACACGCTGTTGTCGACAGCCAAACTATACCATGTTGTTAGATTGCTTGAATAGGATATTTTCGGATCGCCGTTAAGCGAACAGCCTACGGCAATATACATATTATTTCCATAAGTTATATCGCGTATGAGTCCGTCTGACGGGAATTTTGATGACGAGATCATCGTCCAGTTTTTGCCGTCTGATGAATACGATATTTTACCGTTATTGCCAACCGCAAAGAATTTGTTATTTAAGTAACGCAGCCGGTGAACCCTAAAATTATCCGGCAAAGCCGCGCGATTCCAAGTTGTTCCCTTGTCGGTGGAGTATACTATCCCTATTGGGACTTCCGCTTTATACCAAGGGTTCATATCGGTTGCCGATGCCACAAACACGCCGTTACCGTAAGCCATCGCGTCAACGCCGATATAGGCGTTGTTGGCCTCGTCAAACTTGCAGTCTACCCTGTGCCAATTTTCGCCGCCGTCTGTGGAACGTATTACGCGTCCGTAGTAAGCGCCGAGCAGCATTACATTATCGTCAGATATGCCGGTTAAAACAATCGTATCCAACACGGGCAGCGTGTTTGTCAGTTTTTTAAACCTGATATGTAATATCTGTACAGAAATCACTGCAGTACCGAATTTCGATGGATCTATTGCAGATGCCGCCTTAACGGTCAATGTACTCAGCATTTCATTTGCCGAAACATACAACATCCCGGAAGTATCTATGTATGTGCCGGCGGCAACTCCCGTCTCGACAATACTCCAAACTACCCGTTGGTCCGGCTTAGCGCCGTTAAAACCGTATACTGTCGCGTTTAACTGTAACCGGTCACCGCGGGCAACGTTTTTCGAAGCGGGAGTTATCATAACATTTTCAATACCGGCGGACACAGTTATCGTTTTTGTTCCCGATATCAAGGGACTAAGCCACGATGTAGCGCGTACAGTAATACGTGTATTAATCGCTGTAGTTACCGGCACTGATAGAAAGCCGTTTTCGTCAATTACTACGCCGGGTGACGGGCAATCAACACTCCAGTCCACGTTTGTTGACGGTTTCCCGGGTTTGCCCACAATAGCGGTGAACTGCATCTGTCCCCCCTGTGCAATTTGCTCCAGCGGGGAAGTTACACGCACGTCAACAATGATACACACGTCAACCACATTCACCGTTGCTGTACCGGATTTCGTTGTATCATTCGTAGATGTCGCCCGCACAATCAGCGATCCTGTCGATGCGGTTGTTGACACGGTCAGTACTCCGGTCGCACAGTCGATTGAAACTCCGTCGGGCGATTTTTCTACCGACCACGTTACGCTCTGCGGTGGATCGGAATTTCCTAATACTACCGCGCTGAATTTCCGCGTTTCACCCCTATTCATATCTACCGATTCTGGGGTTACCTTAACGCCGGTTATACACGCACCCGTTTCCTCCTCATCTCCGATATTTACTATTGCGGTGCCATAGACATCTGAATTGTTTTTGTCCCTAGCAAAAACGGTTATGACGGTCAACTTTTCGTCCGTCGCTATGCGGATTTCGCCGCTTTCGCTAATCATAGTGCTCCCATGCATAGAGACATCGATTGGTTCTAGCGACCAGTTCACGTCATTCATAACATTTCCGTCGGAATCTTTTGCCGTAAACTGTTTTCTATGGCCTTTTGCGAGCGTAATTTTGTCAGGTTCTACCGTTATTCCGCAACTCGTTACCGGACCGTCGTCTTTTCCACCGTTTTTTGACACCTTTACCGGCACGCTCCCATACCGCCCGCTGCCGTCTTTCATTTCCGCTCTTAGCGTCAGGTATACCGCCTTTTCGTCTGAAGCCACGGTAAGTTCTCCATCGACGCTTACTGCGGTGCCGGTTTTGCCTCCTATTACCCGCCATGTTACGACTGCGGCGCCGCCGCTTATGCTGTCTTCCGCCGTGAACTTTTTTTTATAACCGGCATCTATCGCAGCGTTATCCGGTTTTATCAACACCCCGTTGTTTACCGGCGTGGACGGTTTTTCGTTACCACGCACATATATTAACGCATTACCTGATACCGTTTCGTTCGTACCCGTTACATTCGCCACCGCCTTCACTGCTATCTTCCATGCAGTCTCGTTAAGGCCTATAGTTACGCTCGCATTAGCAATTTCCGAATCGGTTACGCCATACAGCGACCAGTTTACATCTTCTATCGCTATACCATTTTTGCTGGCGCTGGCTGTAAACGGACTGCTCGTATCACCCTTGTCCATCGTAACCTCAATCGGGATTACTGCTAGTCCCAGATTAGACGGGTACGGGCCGCCATCAGATGGCGCTCCGCCATTCTCTTTGATATAAACCATCGCTGTACCATACTTGCCGTTTTTTGAGGCTTTCACGGTAAGACTTTTAGCCGATTCATTTTTGCCAACTATCAACACACCACCGGTGATAGTGGTGCCGCTTTCAAAACTTGAGCCTTCTACCGTCCATTCAACATTTTCCTCCGGATCTCCGGTCACGCTCAATGACGCGGTAAAAGTTTGCCTCGTATTTTTATTGACGGTTATTATTTTAGGCGCTACTGATATTCCGTTTTCCACGGGCCGGTCATTGCCTAATATCAGCGCTATGGCCGAGCCGAATTTCGTGATGTTTGAGCTCAAAACCGCCTTAATCACTAGAGTTTTAGCCGATTCGTCTGGGCCCACCGTTAAAAGACCCGTTTCGTCTATTTTTGTGTTCGCGTCGGAGTTTCCATCGACACGCCATTTTACTGTTTGTTTACCGCCGCCAGTGATTGCGGCGGTAAACTTCTGATTGACACCTTTTCCTAATTCCACAAGGCCGGGCGTTACCGTTACGCCATTCGACACAGGTGTTTCACCGTTGCCTGTGATTATGGGTAATATAACATCAAGCCCGCTCGCCATGTCTTCACAAGCTGTCAGCATAAAACTAAACGCCGTTACCATTGCCACAACCACAAATCCTGTCATCCATCCTGTTGATTTTTTTGTTTTTTTGAGTTGGCTGGAACGGCTTTCATAAAAATAATTCATGATACCTCTCCTTCTGGATTCCGGACAAACTAACTTTCCGGAAAATTTTATGATGGTAACGTGAGTTCAACGATAAATGTATACTTGATTAAAGTCCGTAATACGTGAACTTATCCAAAATAATTTGCGGAAACCATGTCAGGCGGATAATTAGTGTTAATGAACCCCACATTATTTACGATCATAAAGAATTACATAAAACATACTGATTTTTATTATGGAGTACAAACAAAACATTGCGGCGGGTGTCTGCCGTTTTTAAGCGGAAGTTGTTCAAAAACTGAAGTTTTTGAACAATTCTAATTTACCAAATTTTATACCGGCAAAAACAAATAGTATACAGGCTATATTACTTACAAATATGTTTATCACCGCGAGTTTTATGTTTCCATCCAACAGATAATGTACAGTTTCCAGTGAGTATGTGGAAAATGTAGTGTAGGCACCTAAAAAACCGGTCATTAAAAACAGACGGAATTCAGCAGGAACTCCACGTGTTTCAAACACGGAAAATAAAAAACCTATCAAAAGAGATCCCGCGATATTTACCGTTAATGTTCCAGCGGGAAAATATATGTTAAGTATTTTGTTGATAAAATTTGACGACAGGTAACGGCATAAAGCGCCGAGAGCGCCGCCAAACGCAATAAAAATATACTTCACCTTACCCCACTACACATTTTAAATTTTGCCGCAATTAGAAAATCGCGGCAAAATTTGAACTCTATGTTTTTAAATAAAATTATCGCCGCAGTTAGAAAATCGCGACTACGCTCCCGTCCGGCCATTTATTCTGAATAAAGTCCCGGATTTCAGCGGAAGTCAACGCCTGTTTCAACGCCTTGATACGAGGATCGTTTTCTTTTTCCTTATTAACTACAACAATATTTACATACGGCGAATCGGCATCCTCAATAATTATCGAATCATTCACAGGATTTAAACCGGCATCCAGCGCGTAGTTTCCGTTTATGCAGGCCGCTTCAACATCATCCAGACTGCGTGGAAGCTGTGCTGCTTCCAGCGACAGGAATTTCAGACCTTTGCTGTTGTTCGTTATGTCGAGAACAGTAGCTTCAATACCCGCATCAGGCGACAGTTCTATAAGGCCGTTATCGGCGAGTAAGAGCAGCGCCCTGCCGCCGTTAGTCGGGTCATTCGGAATCGCGATTGTCGCGCCGTCGGGAATATCGTCAAGCGATGTGTACTTTTTTGAGTAAAGCCCGAATGGTTCAATGTGAACGCCAAAAGCGCTGACAAGTTTTGTTGTCCATTCGGCATTAGCCTCTAAATATGGCAAATGCTGGAAAAAATTTGCGTCAATATCGCCAGCAATCAGCGCCGCGTTCGGGGCTATATAATCTGTAAACTCAATAATCTGTAGATCAATACCCTTTTTGGCAAGGACACCCTTAATTTCCGCCAGCATTTCGGCGTGCGGTACAGGTGTTGCCCCGACTTTCAAAGTCTTTCCGTCTTTTTTACCACCAGCCATAACCGGAAGGACGGCGGCAAACATAAGTGCCAATGCCACCGCGCTTTTAATGGTAAATCTTTTCATCATAATTCCTCCTCAAGAATTAACGTTTATTTTTAGCCTTATACAAGGCCAAACTATCAAATTAGAGTGGCTATTCCAATTTTGGAACAGCCCGTACCGCCGCATTTTACTAACGTTTCGACAGCAATTTTCTGCTGGCCAGCGTACCGGCGGCCTGAAAAATTTCCACAAGCAACAGTATTATTATGACGGCGGCAATAGTTATATCCATACGAAACCGGTAATAACCGTAACGTATGGCCATATCGCCAAGACCTTCACCGCCAATCGCGCCCGCCATCGCTGAATAACCGATGATGGTAATTATTGTCAGCGCAAGCCCTGAAATCAGAGCCGGCAAAGCCTCCGGTATCAGGACTTTTTCTACTATCTGAATATCCGTAGAACCCATGGCGCGGGCCGCCGTAAGCACACCGTTATCGACCTCCTGTAGCGCCGATTCGGTAAGACGCGCCACAAAGGGAGCGGCCGCTATCGCGAGCGGTATTATCACTGCTTTAGGGCCTACGCCCGTCCCTACGATTCGGCGGGAAAGCGGCATCACAAGCACCATCAGTATTATGAAAGGGAACGACCGCAATACGTTTACGATGTGGGACAGCGCGTTGTACAGTATGCGGCGCGGCCACAAACCGCCCGGTGAAGTTCCATACAGGACGATACCGAGCGGAAATCCCATTACACAGGCAAGCAGAGTCGAAACAAACGTCATATACACAGTTTGCGCCGTGCATTTTGGCAGTAATGCTATAATATCAGACATTTTTTATCCGTTGATTAAATTTTTTGCCGCGTCCGTTTGCGGTGAGGCGAATATATCCGCGGGCGTTCCCGTTTCAACAATACGCCCGTTTTCCATTACCACAACTTCCTGACATATAGCGCGAATAACCTCCATCTGGTGGGTAACCAGAATCACCGTGATTTGCAGCTTCATCTGCAAATCACGGAGCAGAGTCAGTATAGAACGTGTCGTTTGCGGGTCGAGCGCATTGGTAGCCTCATCGCAGAACAGTACGCGGGGCTTTGCGGCAAGCGCCCGCGCTATCGCGACACGCTGTTTTTG
>JAISZZ010000135.1 GCA_031284385.1 Treponema sp. | reverse complement strand
GCAAACCCATCCTCAAAAAGGCTGAGATTCCGTTCTACAAGAAGCAGACCCGTATCGTACTTGAGCAGTGCGGCGAGATTGACGCTGAAAACATCAAGGAATACCTTGCGGTCGGCGGCTACAGTGCGTTTGAAAAGGTACTGTTCGATATGACGCCGGAAGCGGTTTGTAAGGAAGTTGCCGATAGTAACCTTCGCGGACGCGGCGGCGCGGGCTTCCCCGCCGGGCAAAAGTGGGGCGACACGCTCAAGGCGCAGGGTTCGTCAAAATACGTGGTTTGTAACGGCGACGAGGGCGACCCCGGCGCGTTCATGGATCAGTCGGTAATGGAAGGCGTTCCCCATCAGATGATAGAGGGTATGCTGATTGCGGCAAAGGCGATAGGGGCGAGCCAGGGCTATATTTATGTCCGCGCCGAATACCCCAGAGCGGTTGACCGCCTTCGTATCGCTATCAAGCAGGCTACAGAAATGGGACTGCTAGGCGATAACATACTTGGCACGAACTTCAGCTTCAACCTGATTATATACCGGGGCGCGGGCGCGTTTGTCTGCGGCGAAGGTTCCGCGTTGATGGGATCAATCGAAGGACGGCGCGGTATGCCCCGTGTTAAGCGTTACCGTTCGACAGAACGCGGTTTGTACGAAAAGCCAACCGTGCTTAACAATGTGGAAACCTACGCGAATGTGCCGTTGATCATAAACAAGGGCGCGGCGTGGTACAAAGGCATAGGCCCGGAATCTAGCCCTGGCACAAAAACTTTTGCCCTTACCGGTAAAATCGTTAATACCGGCCTTATCGAAGTGCCGATGGGAACAAAACTCCGCGAGATTATCTATGATATAGGCGGCGGCATACAGAATGATAGAAAGTTCAAAGCCGTGCAGATAGGCGGGCCCTCAGGCGGATGTCTTACCGAAGACGACCTCGATATGCCGCTGGACTTTGACTCCGTACCGAAAGCGGGCGCGATTATCGGTTCGGGCGGCCTTGTCGTAATGGATGATACGAACTGCATGATAGAAATAGCCCGTTTCTTTATGAAGTTTACGCAGAAAGAATCGTGTGGAAAGTGCGTTCCGTGCCGTGAAGGGACGCTCCGTATGCTGGAAATCCTTGAACGCATTGTTGACGGCGCAGGCCGGGACGGTGATATTGCGCTTTTGGAAGAGCTTGCCGTTACCGTTTCCAAAGCGGCGCTCT
This sequence comes from Treponema sp., assembly GCA_031284385.1. Next base: position 7,687 of record JAISZZ010000135.1, on the reverse strand, counting down.
GCGGTCTTGGAAAAACAGCGCCGAATCCCGTATTGAGTACGTTAAAGCGCTTCCGCAACGAGTATGAGGATCACATTTACAAGCATAAATGTACTGCCGGTGAATGTAAGAAGCTGAAAAATCTCCGTATCGACCGCGCAAACTGCGTGGGTTGCGGATCTTGCGCCAAGAACTGTCCTGCCAACGCGATTTATCAGCAGGGAAAAATTTTGGAAGGCAAGAAAAAGGCGTACTACGTTATTGATACGACCAAGTGTATCAAGTGCTTTGCCTGTATCGAAAAATGCAAGGTAGACGCTGTTAAGGAGGAAGAATAACATGGCTGACAAACAGTTTATAACAATAGACGGCGTTGCTGTTGAAATGGAAAAAGGATTAAATGTTCTGGAACACGCTAAAAAAATTGGAATCGAAATACCCGCATTCTGTTATACTCCAGAACTCTCAATTTACGGCGCTTGCCGTATGTGTCTGGTCGAGATCATCGACCAGCGGACAGGGCGCAGTTCACTCGATTCGTCATGTTCGTTACTCCCCAAACCCGGCATGGTGATAAAAACAAACACTGAAAGACTCCGTATGTACCGCCGGAACATACTTGAACTGCTGCTCGCTAACCACTGCCGCGACTGTACGGCCTGTGATAACAATCAGCGCTGCAAGTTACAGTCTTTCGCCGACAGATACGGTATTACCGGTATCCGCTACCCGCAGCATAATCCAGAGCCGAAACTAGACGAATCTTCACTCTGCATCACGAAAGACACGAGTAAATGTATCATGTGCGGATGCTGTATCCGTATGTGTAACGAGGTTCAGAAAGTCGGCGCAATAGATTTTGCCCACCGTGGCAGCGAAATGGCTGTGGCCTGCGTTGGTGAAAAGGAGCTAGGTTCGTCAGTCTGCGTAGGCTGCGGCCAGTGTGCGGCAGTCTGCCCGACCGGAGCGCTAACGGTAAAGAACGAAACAAAGCGCGTGATGAAGCTGATAGACGACAAAAAGGTGAAGGTATCCGTCCAGATAGCGCCCGCCGTCCGTGTGGCGGTTGGCAACGCTTTCGGCATACCGCCGGAAGAAAACACGTTTGGCAGGCTCGTAGCCGCGTTGCGCCGTATCGGTTTTGACGAAGTGTACGACACAAACACTGCCGCCGACATGACTATAATTCAAGAGGCCGCCGAGTTGCTTAAACGGCTTGAAACAAAACCGGAATGGCCCTTATTTACGTCTTGCTGCCCGGCTTGGATTCAGTATGTCGAAAAGCACCATCCCGAAGTCATGCCGCACGTATCGACAACACGTTCGCCGATGCAGCTTTACTCCGGCACTTACGGCAAAGAAGGCGATAATGTGGTGCGCGGCGCGATTATGCCGTGTACCGCCAAGAAATTCGAGGCAGGCCGCCACGAGTTTGAGAAGGACGGCAAGCATTATGTTGAGTTTGTGCTTACATCTCAGGAAGTGGTTCGCATGATACGGGAAGCGGGCATAGACTACGCCAAAATTGAACCGGCAGATATCGAAAACAAATGGGGCAGCACTACAGGCGCGGCGGTCATTTTCGGTGTTTCAGGCGGCGTTATGGAGGCGGCGCTCCGTTATGCGCTCTATGTGTTGAAACTTAATACACCCGAAAACTACATCGCTGTTGCCGAATCGGGTATACGCGGTATTCCGCACCCCGATGCCAAGGCAGGCGCTTTGGTGGACGGTATCAAAACCGCCGACATAAAGCTGGGCAATATCGTGCTAAAAGTGGCCGTTGTTTCCGGGCTTGCCAACGCGGATGCCATAATCCAACGGATAAAGGACGGCGAACACTTTGATTTTGTCGAAGTGATGGCCTGCCCCGGCGGCTGTATAGGCGGCGGTGGTCAACCTCCCGCAAGCTGGGATGTCAAGGCCGAACGCGCTAAGGGTTTGTACTTGGCCGATAAGGAATACACGTACGCCAGCGTCGAGGAAAACCCCGTGATGAAGGAATGGCACGACTTGATGGGAGGCGAACACGCCGAACACGAGAACTGGCACATTCATTATGCCGGCCACGCCGCTAGTCATCACTAGACATTTAGCTCACGCTCGTAGAAACTATGAACTGGCCTAATGCAGCGTGTTAGAAATTGACGAAAATCCCTCCATAAAATTTATGGAGGGATTTTTTATGTCCTGCGAAAATAGTATCTGATAGAATTCCCATTTAAGAGCTGATAAGGTTAGACTTATGTTAAGGATAATATGGCAAGAAATGTGTTTACACCGCTTAAAACGGCGCAAGGGCTGCCGGCGGAAGAATTACGGAATATAGTGCGGGGGCGGTCTCTGTATATTTGGGGCGCGGGCTTTCTTGGCCGTTGCGTTAAAAGTTTTTTTGAAAGAAACAGTTTTAACGTTATGGCCTTTTTGGACATAAATCCGGCCTTAACAAAAGTTGATGGACTCGATGTTTTTAGACCGGCGGACATTCTCGCAAATGTAAAAAAAGAAAACGCTTTTATAGTATTGACTGTCGCGAGTCATAGTAAATTAACAGAGGAACAGTGTATTTACGCCGGTTTGGAAAAAGATAGGGATTTTTTAACGTATATACAAATACCACGCCAACAACCTGTAATAGAAATTGGCGGCGTTTGCAATTATGCCTGTTCAGTTTGTATAAAACAATCTAAGCCGGACAATTATATGAGCGCCGCAGTTTATAAAAAAGTATTCAATAAATTGATTGCTGAAAATCCGATGTTAATAAGTATAGACCTTTCGTTGTGGCGTGAACCGCTGCTGAATCCCGATATTGCTGAAATTACAAGGATTACCAAAAATCATGTCCCGTGCAAACTGGTTACAAAATTGCAGTGTAATACTTACTTGGAAGAGCTTATAAAGGCTGACCCCGGCCAGATTCAGATTATCGCGGGTGGATATGAAAAAACTTATGAACAGAATCAGACGGGCAAAGTATTTAGCTGGCCTGATTTTGTCGAAAATATTCATAAAATAAAAATGTACAAAGAAAAATATAATGCGAATACCAGTATAAATTTACTGTATATCATGTATAAAAATAGCGCGCGGGATTTTGAAAAGATGAAAAGATTTTGCAGTGAACTTGGGATTACAGCCGGTACGGATGCACCATACCTTACGCCATACGATAATTTTTTGGATATATGCGAAGAACGGGAGCTTGATTCTCAAATACAGAAAATCAAAGAGCTTATAACGTGGGACATGGAGAAAGTCCTTAAAATATGCGAGGATGACGCTCATAAACCGTGTATCTGCCAACGGATTTTTCCGGTCATAGATTACGACACATCGGTATCGCTATGCCACCTGTTCTGCAAGCCGCGTGTTTGCAAGAGTTTTCTTGACACGCCTTATAACGAAATCGCCGAATTGCGCCTCAAAAACGATTTTTGCCGGAAGTGTCAAAGTTATGGTCTGCACCGCCTCGACCTTGAAATATTGAAAAGGTACTATCCCCAGTTGCCGGCGTTAGAAACAGTACATAAAATGAGGCGCTGATTGCGTCATTTTAAGGACCTAATGTTACTCAAACTGCTGCCCCGAAATTAAGTTAGCGATTCCAGACAGAACGAACCTCGTAAACGCAGAATAAACGAGGACAGCACCGCCGTGCGAAAAAAAAGCCCCGCTTTACGCGGGGCTTTTGGGGTTAAACACGCAGGAAGGCGTGTTTAACCGGAATGATTAGTAACAGGGTTACTAATCAACTTAATTAGATGCGGTTGAAGAAAAAACCGCTATACTTCCGCCACCTAAGTTAAAATTGGCACTACCTATCAAGTCGCTAACAATATTCCAAGCATCCTCCGGTGTAGCCGGATTATCGCCGGTTACGAGGAATGTTCTAAATACCGATGCCCCATCCAATGTAGCAACGCCCTTACCCAATACACTAACGCTGCCAGCTGTCTCAGTAGGAGCTTTATCTTCGCCATGACCTACCAGCAGACCAGTATACTTAGTCGAAGTATTGCTAGGACCGTTGGCCAGAATAAAGCCACCGGGCGCGAGCGCAGTACCCGTAACGGCGGAGCTTAAAGTACCGCCCACAATTTTATTGGAGCCCGAGGCCGTTATCACACCGGCTATACCCGTGGTTTCATTACCCGCCACAAGGGTGCCGCCGGCCAATGTAATAGCGATCGCCGCCCTATTAGTCTTGGGAATCGATACGGTACCGCCTAGGGCGAAATCAAGCGTCAATCCCTTTATAGTAAAGTTGTCTTTAATAAGGATTGAAGGCGTTCCTCCAAACGATAAGCTGCCCATAGCAGTTGTGTCAGTCGAAGTTATCAGGTCATTAGACAGTCTAACCGGCGTGCTAGTATTCGCCTGAATAATTTCTGTATATCCGTCAGTTGCAGTAGTACCCGCTATCGTGTAATTGATAAACTCCAATTCACCCTTTTTGAAATATAACCCACTACCATCAGTTAATCCGGATGGGTTAAGAACAAAACCGGTTTCAACAAAACCTATCTTCGCATTCGCCAGAGTACCAGCGCCACCAGTCTTTACCGTGCTTACTGCCAGCTCGCCGTTTTTAAGCGTTAGCGAATCTACAGCCAACGTTCCCCTCGCATCCTTTGTATAAGGCGCAAATGTAATCACGCCAGCCTGTCCGGGATACGTATAGGTTAAAGGCCCATTGAAGTAAAGTGTGGATATAGACCCACCTACGTTATTGGCTGTCGTCAAGGAAACTTCGCCTTTGAATTCGACACCGGCTTTCCCCCCTTCAAAGCTGACATAGTCAGTAAATCTAGCCTGTTTGTTAAATACCACCGCAGGAGTTGCAGGAGTTGTAGTATCTAGCCCAGTGCCCGTAAAATCAACCTTGTCGCTAAAGTTCGCCTCACCTTTGAATACAGTGGTACTTCCGGCGAAGGTAGCCTTCGTTCCCACACTCACATCCCCGCTGAAATTAACATTCGAGTTAATCGTATGAATATTATAGCTGCCGTTGTTAATACTTTTCCCAAACACTACAGTTGTATCCTGTTTACCGTTGAAAACAGCTTTATCGGGATCTACTAACTCTACGTCATCGTCAAAATTCACGCTTTTTTCAAACCTAACATTGCTCGCAAACACTACTGGCGATTCAAATAAAACATTTCCGTTAAATACGGCATCCGTTCCGAATTCAAATGGGCCGCCTTTAAATACAGCCTCACTACCTACTACTTTAAATTGGCCGTTCACTGTAGCATCGCTGCTAGTAGTAACTATGCCGTTAACAGTTACATTGTCTCTAAATTCATACGGGCCACCTTTCACGGAAAATCCTGCACCGAATGTTACAGGCATTACATAAGTAGCGCCTTGCAATGTACCTGCCGGCATACCTTCATATAGATTGTTGTAGGTCAGCGATTTTATGCCAGTCTTAGTCGACAAATCGACAGGGTTTTTCGCCGATGTTAATAATACATCACCTTCAAAGCTAGTAGTAACGACACCCCATGTTACATCTTTGTTTTCTCCCTTAAATTCAACCGTATTAAAGAACTTAACCGTGTTTGTAGCATCGCCATTAAAAGCAATCGCATTTATAATGACAGGGCCTCTTACCTCTAAATTCTTACGAAAGGCTACAGAAACACCAAGATTGCTGGGAAGATTGCCGTTAAAATAAGTATTACCGTAGAATGCTCCGCCGCCGTCCAACCTGGCAACATAAGACACAAAGTCGCCCGCTCTGTTAATAGGCGTATCACTTCTTCCCTCGCCTGTGCTAAGAATACCCAACACAGTAAAGGCACCGCCGGTAGAAACCTCAGCGATAGGCCCCGTAAATTTTGCGGAACCGCCGATTAAAAAGTCGCCGGCTCTATCGCTTATTATGTTGCGTGAATTAGCGAGAGCCCCATCTATTTCCGGGTACAGCCTGGCACCGATAGTATCTATTACGCCGCCCGTGAATATAACATCACCGATAATGTACAATTTCCTGCCTTTGCCGTATATGTTTATTTGTTCCGCGATATCATTGTTGATTTCACCTGAATAAGCCGTTACAAGATAATCGCTCTTTACCGCAGGGCCGCTCTCGCCTTCCAGAAAGTCAATCGCGCTTTTCCATGACTCCCCATTCGCTAAATCAATAGCTTGTATCGGGATAATTTGATTCGCTGTCGCTAATATGTGCTTATTCTTATCTAATTCATAACCTTCGCTATCAACGATATTCACATTCGCGTCAATATAGTCCTGCCTTGCGACAATAAACGCTCCAGTATTTACCATATTTACAGTGTATTCTGAAAATCTTATCGTACCCAAAACTATGATTTTGCCACCCGGCGCGAACTGATCAATAGTTGCCGAACTGGTACCGCGGTCGGTCAGGTCGAGTTCCTTCCCTTCCGGAATAACCAGTTCGCCATTTCCTATTTTCAGGTTATCCTTTAGGTAGACAACGGGCGCACCGTCGGCAAACGCTACCGCTATGCCTCCCAATTCGTACTGATAGGACGGAATAACTCCCCCGCCGCCACTATCATCATCACTCGATTCCTGCTCACATGCCGCAAACGCCAGCAAAAATGCCAGCGCCGCGACACCCAAAAATAAAGACTTTTTCATAAGCCCTCCATAATTTTTTTTACGGACAACACTAAAGAGCTTCCGTAGTTTTATAATCAGTATAGCGCGTTGCATGAGGGAATTTCAAGGTAACGAAGTGCACAAATTAGCGCAAATACTGTCCTCTGATTATTTTATATAAAGGATTAGTGCGTAAAATGGACGCGTGCGTACAAAAGACCTCTATCGCCATGTCCATCACAGTTTTGCTATCTCATCCGGTGAAAGTCCAGTCCACAAAGTTATCTCTTGGATGGGTATGCCGTTGCACTTGAGATTTCGGGCAATTTCCAGCCGACCTTCCAGCCGGCCTTCCAGCCGTCCCTCCATCCGCCCTTCCAGCCGTGCGCCCTGCATACCGAATTTGTAGTCTATTCTATCCTGCTCGTACAAATCGTAGGCGTGTACAAGCTCAGGATCGCTCTTTATCTTTTCCAGTTTAGCATTCGCCGCCTCTATCGCCATGTCCATCACAGTTTTGCTATCTCATCCGGTGAAAGTCCTGTCCACAAAGTTATCTCTTGGATGGATATGCCGTTGCACTTGAGATTTCGGGCAATTTCCAGCCGTCCCTTTTTTTCACCTTCCCGCAGCCCCTTTTTTTCACCTTCCCTCAGTCCTTCCAGCCGGCCTTCCAGCCGTCCCTCCAGCCGTGCGCCCTGCATACCGAATTTGTAGTCTATTCTATCCTGCTCGTATAAATCGTAGGCGTGCACAAGCTCAGGATCGCTCTTTATCTTTTCCAGTTTAGCATTAGCCGCCTCTATCGCCATGTCCATCTTCATTACCTCCTCTATCAGTTCAGGCGGACTTCGCTCGTCAAAGTATACCATCCACCGGTGTATCGCTTCCCCATAGTCTTTATCCTTCAGCTTCCTCCACTTCCCTATCTCAATATAATGCATTTCTAGCGCATCGGTCAGCATACACTCTTTGTGTCTGTCCTCATACAAGTGAAAGCTCGTGTGGTAATCATCAAGCGGTATATAGTCAAAGTCCAGTATGTTTATCACTATAACAGGCGGTAACTCTATGTAGTCCTGCCCCTCCGCTATACCCCTCGTATACTCCA
>JAISZZ010000120.1 GCA_031284385.1 Treponema sp. | reverse complement strand
TTGCCGTGCAGGATATGGATGTCCGAACCGCAGATCCCCACGCGCCTTACCTTAACAAGCACGTCATCCGCGTTTTTTATTTTTGGAATATCCCGTTCCACCAGCTTTAACACGCCGGGGGTCTCAACAACTCCTACTTTCATCATAATCTCCTGATAATTAAAAATATGGAGGGGGGAAGTCTCCCCCCTGTCTCCAAAGCCTACGGCTTTTCCGCCACCCCCCTCAACGGGGGCAGGTGGAGGTTTTGACTACCGTGTCATCCGCTACTACCAGGCCAAAGGCTGCGCCTTTGGAACTACCCTTCCCCCGTAACGCCCCCACCCACAACGCGGGCAAACCCAAGCGCAAGGGATTGTAGGGGTGCCGCAGGCAGCCAGCGAAGCTGGCCGGAGCGAAGCGTAGCCCCGAAAAGCCCGGTCCCGTATCTAAAAACCCTCACCGCGTGATTTAATTGCCGTATTTTTCCGGTTTTTAGATACGGGATGCGCCCAAATTAAAATTATTACTACCCCTAAAATCACAAACTTAAAACGGTTGGAGTTTGCGCCGCAACGCTGTCGCGTTGCTGTCGCCTTGCTTATGGAGTTTTGGTCGCAAACGCTTAAGCGTTTGCTTACCCGAAACTCCACGCTCATAATGCCTTGCGGCGCAAACTCCAATTTCAAATCGCTTCGCGATTTGAAACGGCATCAACCGCCGAGCCATTTCATCGGCACCGTTATCAACGGCGGGAAGAATATCAGCAGGAACACAAGCACGATTTGCGCGATGTAGTACGGGATGACGGGTTTTAGTATCTCTTCCATTTTTACTTTGCCGGTGGCGCAGGCGACGTTCAGGACGGGGCCCACAGGCGGGGATGTAAGGCCAAGCACGTTGGCAAGCGTAAACACGATGCCGAAGTACAACGGGTCTATGCCGGCGGCGCGTACCAGCGGCATCATTATCGGGCACATAATCAGGATTGTCGGCACAACGTCAACGGCGACGCCCATCACGATTATGATGACTTGCAGCAGGAAGTTGAGCAGCATGGGGCGGGAGATGAAATCACCGAGCGCGGCGGTTATGAGCTGCGGCATACGGCCTATCGTCATGATGTAGGCGGCAACTTGCGCTGCCGCGGCTAGGAACATGACCACGGCGGACATTTTCGCGGACGATATGAAGGCGCGGAACAGAGCCCGCGGCTTCAATTCGCGGTATACGAATATGCCGATGATGAGCGCGTACACAACGGCGATTACGCCGGCTTCCGTAGCGGTGAATTTTCCGCTGCGAAGTCCTACCAGTATGATGATGGGCAGCAGCAAAGCCCAAAGTCCGCTGAAAAATATCCTCACCGTTTCTTTGAGCGAAGGTTTTGGCGCGTCTGACTTTATAGCGTCTTTGCGTGAAACAAAAAACCATGTAACGCACATAATCGCGGTAAGGTATACGGCGGGGGCTATGCCGCCTAAGAACAGCGATTTTATCGAAACGCCGGCGGTAACGCCGTACACAATCATCGGGATTGAAGGCGGCATAATCGGCGAAACAAGGTTTGCCGAGGCGACAAGGCCGGCGGATTTGGCGCGGTCATAGCCGGATTTTACCATCATCGGGATGAGGATTGCGCCCAGCGCGGCGGTGCTGGCAACAGCGGAACCCACAAGGCTCGCGAATATCAGGCAGGCGAATATTGTAACATAGCCTAAGCCGCCTCTTACCCGTCCCAAAAATATGTTACAAAAAGCGATGATTCGTTTTGTAAGTCCGCCGCGGTTCATCAGTTCGCCGGCCAGTATAAAGAATGGCAGAGCCATCATCGTTACGCTGTCCGTGCCGCGCATTAGTTGAGCGGCGACTGTTTGCGGGTTTGTCGCAACGCCGCCAAGGTGCAGGGCGGTAGCGGACGCGGTAAACAACAGTGAAAACGCTATCGGCAAGCCCAGCATTATCGTTATTACAAGGTAAACTAGAAAAATTATTACTAAAAACACTGCGGCCTCCTAATCTATCGCTTCCGCGTCTTCTTCGGGAGTATCATCAACTATTGTGATTAACTCCGTAACGGGTATCTTTAAAACAAGTAATCTGACAAGGTTGGCCGCCGCTATGATGATAATGGAAACTCCTGTTAAAATGCCAATAGCGTAAACCAAAAATGTGGGGTATTTTGTCGCTACCCAGCGGTCGTTCAGATTTTGCACGGTTAGGCCGATGCTGCCTTGTGTGAGTATGGCCATCAGCCAAATAATGGCGATTTGTACCAGCGCATAGATTGTCTTCTGCAAAAACACCGGTATACGGACGAGTACCGATTCTATTAACAGATGACGGTTGTCGCGCATCGCGCCTATGGTACCGAGATAAACCAGATATATAAAGCAGAGCCGCGCAATTTCTTCCGACCATGCAAAGCCTTTGTTGAACTGCCGTAACACGACATTCATAAAGACCAGTATGATCATTATTGCTAAAAAAATAGCGATTAGTATTTCGATGCCTTTGAATAAAGTATTCAGGATTTTTTTCAATGCTATCCTCCAAATAATTGTTTTTAATGCTTATGATTAACACAAACAGGCATAACGCGCGGCTATGCGCTTGCACGGTAAGGCGGGGAGGCAGAAGAGGCGGCGGCTTAATGATGCCGCCTCCTCCAAAAATGGAAAGCCTAGTTTACCGCTTTTACTTTTTCAATCAATTCCGGTGCCCAGTCTGAGTTGTCGGCAAGCAGTTTGTCGGTAAGCGGCTTTATCATCGTAATGATACGCGCTTGATCCGCCGGGGAACAGGGAGTAACGGTTACGCCCTTCTCTATAAGAAATTCACGATCTTTGTCCAAGCTGACGATGTAATCATCCCACGCCTTTGCGCTCGCTTTCTTGGCCGCGTCTTTTACGACTTTTTGCAGGTTCGCAGGCAGGGCATCAAGCAACGGAGCGCTTACTGCGATTTCGAGTGTCGCAACAATGTGGTTTGTCTCGTACAGGTATTTCTGAACTTCGTAGAAATGCTGGCTGATTACCGTTACCATGCCGTTATCCTGACCGTCAACAACGCCGGTTTCAAGGGAGCTGAACAGCTCGCCAAGCGTAATAACCTGAGCGCTTGCGCCGAGGTTTTCAGCTATTCCAACGTGTATCGGATTGCCGGGCATACGGAATTTTTGACCCTTAAAGTCATCAACCGAAGTAAGTTTCTTGTTGCTGGTAAATGTACGGGCACTGTTTGGTCCCCAGCCGATCAAGTATACCTCAGGAAACTTTTCGTGGAACTGTTTGTTTACCTCGTCCGCGACGGGGCCAGTCCATACTTTTTTGGCATGGGCTATGTCGCGGTACAGAAACGGCCAGTCTGAAATCAACATTACCGGAAATTCCTGATTCATCGGCGTTCCGACAATGGCGACTTCGATAGTCCCGTTCCTGACACCGTTCCACAGATCGCCTTCGTTGCCGAGTACACCGTCATGGTACACTTCAACCTTAATCTTGCCGCCGGAATTCTTTTCAACTTCCGTCTTAAAGATGTTGTCCATGGCAGCAGCCATGGGGTGGGTCTCACCCCAGTTGTCTCCAACTCTAATTGTCCTGACATCCCCTTGCTGCTGCGATCCAGCAAAGAGTGTTCCCGTGGCGCATAGTGCTGCCAATCCGAAAGCCACAATTTTTGATAGCTTCATTCTTAATCTCCTTCTACATATTTGGAATATGGATTAAATATGATTATATAATTTACAGTTTTTTTTGTCAAAGGCTTTGAAACAGAGTTCGGTCTTGAACATAAAAAATCCGTGAATCAGTGAAATCTATGAACACGCGTCACCGCTTCCCCCGCTGGTAATCTAGGGCAAACAGTTTTACACTCATAATTATGACGACAAAAATTAACAGG
>JAISZZ010000115.1 GCA_031284385.1 Treponema sp. | reverse complement strand
GTTACCGTTTCATAGTCGGTTATGTAATTTTTACCCTCCGTAAACTTCCCCACATTCAGCTTGTCAATGGTTATGCCCTGATCATCTACACGGTATTCAATCTTTCCCATAGACGATCCCTTTGAAAACGGGTCGAGCAGTTTTACCGTTCCCGGTTCAATGCCGTCTGCGATAGGTCTCTCAAAAGAAATATGCAAATCGCCGTCTTTGCGCCGTCTCATTGCCGCCGGATACATTTGCGTAGGCTGAACGTTTTTCAATTCTTTCGCGAGCGGGTCAGGCTTCGGGTTTAGTGCAAAATGGGTTTCCGCTGCGTCCTTCAAAGAATCGTCATGTACATATTTATCTAAACCTGCTTTTTTTAATAATGAAAAAGCCTCTTCTGGGGAATGCGCCTTGTTAAAAACGTCCCGCGCTTTGGTGCCCAGCGTCCGCGCTTCTGATGCGCTGACTACGGATTTAAGCGCGACGCCCGGTACATTTAAGGCGAGGGCGAGAACGGCGCCGCCTTTGCCTGAGTCAATTATTGATTCTGTTCTCCGCTCTATTTCGTCCCAGTCAACATTATGATATATGGCGTCGCTTTTGAATGCGGCAATGGTTCGCATTACGTTGCCAAAGTAAGCCTGCCCCAATGAACCGGATGCTGAACGAGGCGGTTGGGCAGATATTGAAACTAAACCGGGAAAAAAAGTATGGTGAAAAAGGCTTCTGTCAGGAATATGGTCAGACCCCGGTGGTCTGATTTTGGTTAGGTTAATTATTCGGCAATGCGGGGGCTTGACATTTTTGTGGATTATAGGCATTGTATTTTATAAGTCGTCGTCTGGCGGCATATAATCAAAATAAAGCAAACCGTGTCCCGCGTTTGACGCTGTCCTGTTAGCAACGGGGGCAGGTTAGGAATGAAGAGGAGTAAAAATCATGGCAAAACAGTTATTGTTCAACGAGGAAGGACGCCGGAAGCTGTTGGCAGGAGTTGAGCAAATTTCCAGGGCGGTTAAGGTTACACTGGGACCAAAAGGCCGGAACGTTCTTTTGGATAAAAAATTTGGCGCTCCTACCGTAACAAAAGATGGCGTTTCTGTCGCCAAAGAAGTAGAATTGTCTGACCCATACGAGAATATGGGCGCTCAGCTACTTAAAGAAGTGGCTACAAAAACGAATGATGTAGCCGGCGATGGCACTACAACCGCTACCGTTTTGGCTTACGCACTCGTAAAAAAAGGTTTGGAATCAGTTTCAGCAGGTATGACACCAATCGAACTGAAACGCGGTATCGATAAAGCTGTCGAAATCGCTGTCGAAGAAATTAAGAAAAATTCAAAAGATATTAAAGACAAAGAAGAAATCTCCAATGTTGCTTCAATTTCCGCTAATAACGATTCTGAAATTGGACACACAATCGCGGATGCTATGGAAAAAGTTGGAAAGGACGGCGTTATAACTGTCGAAGAGTCCAAAACAATGGAGACAAGCATCGAATTTGTTGAAGGTATGCAGTTCGACCGTGGTTATATCTCCGCTTATTTTGTTACAGACCGTGACACGATGACGAGCGTATATGATGATGCCTACATTCTCATCCATGATAAAAAAATTTCACCGATGAAAGATATGCTGCCACTGCTTGAAAAAGTAGCTCAAAGCGGTAAACCATTGTTGATAATCGCGGAAGATGTTGAAGGCGAAGCTCTTTCTACATTAGTTTTGAATAGTTTGCGCGGAACTCTCCGCACTTGCGCTGTTAAGGCGCCCGGTTTTGGCGACAGACGCAAGGCCATGCTGGAAGATATTGCAATATTGACCGGCGGTACCGTGATTACTGAAGAACTTGGTCTTAAACTTGAAAACACTGATATTTCTCAGCTTGGCAGGGCAAAAACCATCAAAATAGACAAGGATAACACGACTATCATCAACGGAGCCGGCAAAGATAAGGACATAAAAGACCGGATTGCCCAGATAAAGGCGCAGATTGCGGACACTACATCAGACTATGACCGCGAAAAACTACAGGAAAGGCTCGCAAAACTCGCGGGCGGCGTCGCGGTTATCAATGTAGGCGCGGCAACTGAAGTCGAGTTGAAAGAAAAAAAGCACAGAGTGGAAGACGCACTTTCGGCTACACGCGCCGCTATTGAGGAAGGTATCGTTCCCGGCGGCGGACTGGCTTTGATTCAGGCCATACCCGTACTGGAAAAGGCCGATCTCTCCAAATATACTAGGGATGAAGGTGTGGGCTTCCAAATTGTAAAACGTGCATTGGAAGAACCTATTCGCCAAATCGCCGAAAACGCCGGACTTGATGCGGGTATAATAGCGGATAAAGCGAAGCATGAAAAACCCGGTATTGGGTTCGATGCGGCAAAAGAGGAATGGGTCGATATGGTTAAATCCGGTATCATCGATCCGGCCAAGGTTACCCGTTCAGCTTTGCAGCACGCCGCTTCAATAGCGAGCCTGTTGCTTACTACGGAATGTGCCATTACCGATATTCCAGAGAAGAAGGAAGCGCCCGCTATGCCGGGCGGCGGTATGGGTGGCATGGGCGGTATGGATTACTAAACCCTGAACTTTCTGTTGGGAGTCGCGGCCACATCTTTTTTGGCCGCGATTTTTTTATTTCTTTTTTTTCAAAACGCCGTGTTATTGAACCTGTTTCACAATTGATTGAAGATACTCCTGCTGAGGGGGTGCGCGGTGAAGCTCAAACTTGCCCTATATGCGCCGCCCGTTTTAAGGATGGAGATAATGTTAAATCAAAAATATTTCCGCCAAGCGGCAAGCCTTACAGACTCTTGCATATTTCAGGATGTAGATTCTGCCTTAACGGAGAACGACAACGGTTATGCCCTGTCTGTGGTGAAGAAATTTCTAAGGTTCAATACCTTGTAGCTTATATGTGGCAGCGACCCGGTAAGTCACAGGTGCGGATACAAGGCTGCGAAAACTGCTTGGTGGGCAAACGCCGCGGCAGAACGGGACGGCGGTAATGATAGACCTGCATACTCACTCAACCGCGTCCGATGGCAATTTGACACCGCGCAATCTGATACGCGCCGCTTATTCCTGTGATATAAACGTTATTGCGCTGACAGATCACGACACAATAGACGGTATACCAGAGGCAAAAGACGAGGCGGACAGTTTCGGTATCAAACTTATAGCCGGTGTCGAGATAGATATTAACTGGCAGTACAAAGCGGCGGAAACCCCGTCCCAGCCAGAAAAGCCCTCCCGTGAATTTCACTTGTTGGGATTGGGAATAAAATCGCCTTCGGCTGATTTTATTCAACTTATGGCGGATTGCAAACTGGAGCGGACGCGGCGCAATCTGCTCATCATCGAAAAAATGCACGAAGAAGGCATCGATGCGGACTATGACGAGCTTTGCGGTATGGCGGAGGGCGTTTGCATCGGTAGGCCGCATTTTGCCCGTTATTTGATCAAATTGGGTAAGGCGCGAAGCATAAAAGCGGCTTTCGAGCGTTTTTTGAGTAGGGGTAAACCTCTTTACATACGAAAAACCGGCTCAGACTTTGCCAGAGCCGCCGCCGCGATTCACTCGTCAGGTGGTATTGCCACGCTTGCCCATCCCACGACTCTGTACGTTTCATGGGGTAAACTACCCTGTATCATAGCCGAGTTAAAAGAACAAGGACTGGACGGAATTGAGGCATGGCATCCGGCGGCGACATTGCGCGTCTGCCGGCGTTTAGAAAGTCTCGGTAGGGAACTTGGGCTTTTTATCACAGCGGGCAGCGATTTTCATGGTGAAAAACGCCCCGACCGCCGTCTGGGGTACACAGGCGGCGGTCGTTTGATAGACGATTCATTTTTGCAAGGATTACCCCTGCTTTAATCCCTTCACAATTTCAACCAGCCGCTTTATTTTTTGCGGATCTTTTATTCCGCCGCTTTCCGCCCCGCTTGAAATATCTACGCAATAAGGTTTTTGCGAAACAGCGTCCGCTATATTTTTCAGGTTGATTCCTCCAGCCAAAAACCACGGGCGGGACGGTTTTTTGGATTCGCCTGTAAAATTCAACAAACCCCAATCAAAACTTTTTCCGGAGCCGCTGCCGCTGTCAAACAGAAAAAAATCGGCTGCCGTATCAAGATTTGCCAATTCACCGTTGGATGAGGCGTACTGTATGGTTTTTATGACAGGTATGCCGCACATGGCCTTTAGGCGGGCAATGTAACTTTCCTCCTCGCCGCCGTGTAGCTGCGCGACACTTATCACATTGTTTGCATACAAAGCTTCAATTACATCTATGCCGGCATTTACAAACACGCCCACCGGAATTATGCCGGCAGCAAGTTTTGACCGCAGTTTTCGCGCCATTTCAAGACTTATCCGCCGTTTGCTGTCCGCAAATACAAATCCAATATAGTCCGGCGCCGCCTCGTTTACATAATTGATATCATCTTCACGGAATAGTCCGCATATCTTGATTTTCATCGCGTAAATACCTCTGATTGTTCACAGGATGTCTTATCCTAGCATAGGGAGAATCACACCGCCAGATGACCACTGATTACACGGATTGTTGGGATTTGTGTATAAAAAATCCGCGTAATCCGTGGACGATTTAGAATACACTTTTGAAGAATGAATAACCGGCTACGCGAACAACCGCTATGCGGTTGTTTTCGGAGTTTGCGCCGCCGCGCACGCGCTGCTTACCGCAAACTCCAGCAGGTGTTGATGGGGGGGGGGCAACCGCTACGCCGGTTATTCCGTCCCCCCTACTTTTTCAGTCCGCTTAAGCGGTCTTCCAGTACCATCCAAATCCGGGGACTCATTTAATCAGCGTTTTCTTAGGTAAATCGCCCATATCAAGGATGGATTTCAATCTCTTGAAATGTATCTCAACCTGCCAACGCCGGCGGTATGTTTCAAGGACTTCTTCAGCGCTAACCGAAGACGTAAGCGATGTCGCAACCACGATGAATTCATTGAATAACACAGTCTTTTCCCGCAGGGTGTTGCCTCTGCGCGATGCCCGGCACTCAAGCCTTTTCCGGGATTTCTCACACGCTTATTCGTCCTTGCGCTTAACACAAATTCTCACTGGAATGCGTGTTTTATCAGGGATCACGGCGAAAACGGTAGTGGGTGAAAAGTCTTGCGCTCATGGTAAATAGCTTTATAAAGTGTGGTCAGTAAACGAATTACAGCGAAAAGAAACAAGCTAACAACGCCTTTCGCACACCATCCGCTTTATAATTCCGGGATCGATACATTTCCGCTCGTAATCCTCTCCGGGCAACGGCAACAACTGAGCTATCGTCGGCATGATGCCGGCATAATATAAACCTCCGGTGTTTTTTTACAGCATAGCATTAACCCGATTACTTGTCAAATATAAGTTAGTGCTTATGGGTCTGCTCCTCCGCCCTTTAGAGCGAGAGAGAATTGGTAACGTCAACAAAAAATGGTAGTAGACGGGTTTGTTTCGCAAATCTCCACAGTTAAATAATTTCCTTACAGAACGTGGACTAACCGCATAGCGGTTAGTCTTATAGTTTGCGCGTAGCGCAAACTCAACCTCGTAAACAATGCAACGCTTACATGATACCCCGCCGCAAAGTTTGC
>JAISZZ010000079.1 GCA_031284385.1 Treponema sp. | reverse complement strand
CTGCCTAACGAATTTCTATACTGGCTGTCCAATTTACAGGCGTGGCTATACGCCTATATGCCTATGCAAGATGACAATCTTAAAATGGAAGTTGAAGGCGAGGAACAGGATGTTTCGAGCGACACGCTGCAATGGGCGTACTATTTGTTTAATCCTAACGCGGATATTTCTGATGACACGGTAATAAAATTATCAGATTTAACGGATGACGGCAAATTGTTCTTAAAAAACCGCGTTATGATGGGACTGTTGAATTTTGCAAGTCCTATGATGTTTGGGATACCCTCCATACCGCTGAGCAAAAATTCTGATATATATTGGAATTTCGCATTCCGGCATTATTACACGAGTTTCGGCACCGATACGTCATTGGATGTCTATTTAAAAAACTCAAGCCTTCGATTTAAATTTGCGCTGCATAATTATATCAATTATGAAAACTATTTTCCGGCGTTTGAAGCGGTTTTATTGGATTGGCTGGTTAATATAAACGGTTTAGACATATACGTAGCATCAAACCTGATGATAGGAATGCAGCCGTATGATCAGGACTTTTTTACGTCAAGGGCTGATTTTTTTGGCTCGGCGCGGATTCGCTGCGATTTTGCCGTAAGCAGGCATTTTATGCCGTATGCTGAAATTATCGCGAAAACAGACGGCTGGATTGCCGGTAATGAAGCGTTAAAGAAAAATATAAGCGGCAAGATTGGCCTCGCGGCGCGGTTTTAGATGCTGTGAAGTTGTGAAGTATGGCGGATTTTCTTAAAACCGGACTGCCTAATGTTTCCAAACCTCCGGCATTATATCTTGATTAAGCCGGCAGCAACTTAAAAAAGGCGATTCACACACGCCGCCTGAAAGAGTTAAACCGATATAAGGCTGCTTTCATTGATAACTGGCAGTTTTCAGCGTAACGTATCAATGGACTTGTTCAAGAACCTTACGGCTTCTTTCACAAGTCGCAGCAATTGCTGTGCAAGTGCGCGACATCCTACTGTTTCTAAACGGAAATTATTCAAAAACTGAAGGGTTAAACAACTCTATGTGATGCCTAATAACTAAAAATCTAGCTCAAATATAAAATAGTCCTCCGGTAAGGTGGGACAAATGAGGCTGGATAGGCTCGTACCGGTAAGCGGACTGAACCGGAGGCTGAACGAGACCGTTGGGCAGATATTGAAACTAAACCGGGAAAAAAGTATGGTGAAAAAGAATCCTGTCAGGAGGATGGTCAGGCCCCAGTGGTCTGATTTTGGCTAGATTAATTATTAGGTAATGTGCCGTCTATTCACAGCAAACGATAATCGCTATACTGGCTCAATGCTTAAATTTATTGTGTTCGTATACGACATTTTCCGGTTTTTCGCGCTGACTTTTTTGTTACTGTCAGTGGATGCCCAGTTAAACATATCGGATAACCTTTTTTTTTCATATCTCGTATATACGGCGCCGCTCGCGTTATTTCCGCTAATGGCGTTTTTTTTATGGTTTGACGAAAATAAATACAGGCCGCTGGCGTATCTTTACGCGGCGGGAAAAATCTTGAGCATATGCGCCGTTGCGAGCGCTGTTTTTTCATCGCTTCGTGAATTTCTAGCAGTGTTTTTAATATTCGATACTAAAAAAATCCTTGTCAATTCAATTTTGCCATGCCTTACGCTTCTTGACATACTTACTTTAGCTCCGGCCATACTTTCATTAAAGAGCGCCATCCGCCCAGAGGCTTAACCTACAGGTTTAACCTGCTGGTTTGCATGGTTTAACTAATTCCATAAATTTTGTATGTTTTTTGTATGGGATTTTTTGAAAAAAAAGTACCCGCCCTGTATTTTGCCGCCGCAATAATTTTTATGATGGGCGTGATGTTTATCTTTGATGTACCGTCTATGTTCGCACACCCCGCCGAAAGAGTTGCAAGCTGGCAGGAAACTGGAATACTTTCAGCCGCCGAAGCTATGGCCGCCGCCGGTGTTGAAGATACCGGCGCGGCGGTTTATGTCAAACGCGCCGCAGCCTCACAATTTGACGGCCCGCTATTCGCTGCCGCGATGCCCATCGACAGTAAAGAAGCGTGGATTGACTGGATGACGGCAATGACTTCCAACTCGCCTGATTTTTTTGACACACGCTGGCAGCTTGCGAATGAATTTATAGCGACGGCGGAACTGAAACGCCCGGAAGATGTGCGTGCGTTTTTGCTCACGCCCCGTGAACATTTTACGCGCCCCGCAAACAAAGGCTCCGAATATGCCGACAGATGGCTTCCGATAGGCTGGGGCGCGACCATCACGGATCCCGATGTTGTCGCAATGATGACAACCACGCTCGATATAAAAAGCGGCGACAAAGTATTGGAAATCGGAACAGGTTCAGGCTATCAATCGGCGATACTTTCATATTTAAGCCGTAATGTATACACAATAGAAATTATAGAACCGCTTTTCCATGAAACAAATAAGTTGTATGAACGGTTAGAAGAATCGTATCCGGCCTATGGAACTATTTACAGAAAGCTGGGTGACGGTTACTACGGCTGGGAAGAGTACGCCCCGTTCGATAAAATAATCGTTACCTGCTCGATAGATCATATTCCTCCGCCCCTGTTGCGGCAGCTTAAAGTCGGCGGCTCTATGGTTCTGCCGCTCGGTCCGCCGGGACAGCAATTTATAATGGAAGTCCGTAAAACAACCGGAAGCGATGGAAAAATAAATTTAACGCGCCGCGATGTTTATAACGGACTTTCGGTAAATTTCATCCCGTTCAGAAATTTAAAGGGGTCTTCTTATAGCCAATAACCTTAAGGAAGCGCTGATTTATGCGAGTGCACATTGTCAATAAAATTGACACGTCAATTTTATTGACGCGTCAATGACAGTTGACGCATCAACCATATTGATGCATTTGCACATCCATTATTAAAATTTATGAAAATACAAAAATTATTATTATTATTTTTTATTATTCCCGTGCATTTATTCTGTGAGACAAAATTTGTTACGCTCGCTTCAACAGATGATATTTTTGTAATACATGGCTCCATAAAAAAAATAAATTCTTATCCGGCGTTAAAAGATGCGCCGGTTGAATTTACGCAGTCAATACCAAATTTTACTATGGTACGTTTTACAAAAACCGGTTATTTTTCGGCTGTAGTAATCGAGGATAACAAGGAGTTTGACTATTCTATTTTTGTAAGCCCTGTTCCAAGCGTTCACGCAGATAAAATAATTGCGGATATGGATTGGTATCAAACACAGTTCGATTCCGGCGCTAAGTCAAACTGCGGCCCTGCCTCTTGCGCTATGGGTATAAGCTGGGCGCGGGGCGCTCTCTATCCTGTCTCTGCCGTGCGCGGCGCGGTAGGCTGGCGCGGAGATGGCAGCACTACATTTGAAGAACTGATCCGCGTGATTAAAGCAAACGATATTTCTGCCGCGCTCGTTCCGTTGCGTACTTTTTATGACATAAAAAATATAATCGATGAGGGCGCGGTTGCGATAATTCTGTTCAAAACTAGCGGCGTTTCGACAGCTCATGGAAATCCGGTTCACGATTTGTTTGGAAAGTATTATGAAGATGACGCGGGACATTACGTAGTTGTCAAAGGTTACAGTGAAGACGGCAGGTATATAATCGTACACGACCCCATCCCCAGCGATTGGGCGCTTAACACAGCGCGGTACAATGACGGATTAAGCATGATAGGCAAGAACCGCTATTACAATGCCGGCGAGCTGCTCAAATCGCTGCGCCGCAGCGATATGATAGTAGTCAGGAAACCAACGTCATAAAAGACAGCTATAGAAATTATGGAGGTGAGGGGAATTGAACCCCTGACCTTGTGAATGCCATTCACACGCTCTAGCCAACTGAGCTACACCCCCAATCCGGTAGTTATCTACCTTATCAGTTCACTGCGGGAATGTCAAGCCCCCGCAAAACAAGTTGTCGCTAACAAGTGATAAGTTCACCCTCTGAAGCAACGAGGGAATCGTTCACCCCCCTCGGCTAAAATAGGAGGATGAAATATATGATGAGCAGCAAAGAGCTGGCCCGGCTGTCG
>JAISZZ010000195.1 GCA_031284385.1 Treponema sp. | reverse complement strand
CATTTTTGTAAACTTTGAGCTTTACGCTGGCTCTGCAATGTTCTAAGCTGGGATGCCTGTACCTGAATGTCAGGATTGTTGTCTTTAGCCTGCCGCACCAAATCTTTGGTGTCGAGCGGTATGTAGCGTATTTTTTCGATAGGCAGCGACAATTCAAAGTTCATATCGAGCGGCAGCCCCAGTGTCATAGCGAAGTTTGATTTAGCAAGCCGCAGCCCGTTTACCGCTTGGTCTATCGAGGGTTTCATCGTCTCCACATTCACGCGCGCCTGTAAGTAGTTCAATTCCGGCTGCCTTCCGGCGCGGTACTGGCCTTCCGCCGATTGCGCCTGCTGCTCGGCGTTGTTGAGACTCTCGTTGAGCTGTTTTACCTGTTCCTCCAGTAACATAATGTTGTAATAAGATTTCCGCACATCACGTTCCATCTGTAGTTTTGCCTGTTCCAAAGAAAGTTTGCCCGTTTCGTAGTCAAGTTTTAAATAATTCATCGCCTCGAATAACGCAAAATTGATGGCAAGCTGAACCTGCGCTTGACCCTGAAGCGCCATGCTGTTCGAATCTTGCGTAACGCTGATGCCGGAGGATTCTGTTTTTTGGGAATTGTTACCGGTATTTACCCCGCCTGACACGCTCACTGTGGGTATAAATTTATTCCATGAATAAGCTGTCGCCCGCTTTTTCGTTCCCACTCCTATTCGCTGTATTTCAAGCCCAAGATTATTTTTTATCGCTAATTCCACGGCGGCATCAGGAGAGATTTTCATCTTTTCAACTGCTGCCGCAGAAACATCCCCGGCAAAAACAATATTCAGGCCGGCAATCTGAAATAACGCGGCTTGTAATAATAATAGATACCTGTTAGTCATTATCTCCTCAAATTATTTTATAGAACAGGGCAAAAATTAAATTCCGCATCCTGTTCAGCTAAAACGCAAAACATAATTTGAACCGGTTTCAATACTCATAGTTTTGAAACCGCTCAATTTCGCAATACGTCCGGCATACAGCCGGACGATCAAACAAATTTTATCAATAACTCACCACGCCTTCTATTCCAAGCGCGATGAATCTGTAAAATATTCTAAAACTTTCGTTGGGTATAGATTTGTACTCCATATAATCGGGCTTTTGAATAAGCGTATCTGTTAAAAGGAACAGAATAACACCTGCAGTGGTTACATCTATTAAAGATTTCCCCGAAGAATCCTTTATTTCAGAAAATATCTGTGATAAAGTGATTTGACATTCGCCGTTGTCCTTCCGCATATCCTCCACATAATCAGGATTAAAATTGACGAGCATCGTTTTAAAGTTGTTTATTGCAGCAAGAAATTCCGGCTCAGATGTTAAAAAACCTTCGATGGCGCGTATCGCCAGATAAAGCTGTTCCTCCGGTGCGTCGGATTTTTGTGAAACAGACCTTGCGTGTTGTATTACTCCATCAAGTTCTTCCGAAAAAATCTGCCGCAGCATATCGCTCTTGCTGGCAAAATGAGCGTATAGCCCGCTCTTAGAAAGCCCAGATTTTTTTGCTACCATAGACATCGAGGCGGCGCAGGGCCCGGCAGCCGCGACCACGCTTGCCGCCGCTTTGATAATCCACCTGTGTCTGCCCCCCCCCCCCCCGATGTTTTGGCGCCATGCAGCGGACTTTTCCAATCCCTCCCAATCAATTATGTTTATTTTTTCCCGGTTGAAACCCATGCCGCGCCTTACAAACTCGTCAACTTTTTGCGTGATTTCAGAAACATTTTCTGGATACCGGCCGTCTTTCCACAAAGATTTTAAAAAATGCACTATAATAAAAAGCGAGCAGGCAAGAACAAGCTGAAAAAGCGGCGGATAGGCGTTTTTGTCTGTAAAATTACGTTCAACGGCTCTCAATTTTTCAAAATCCAGCCCTCTTTCCTTCAACCGGGTGGATATATCCATGTTTCCATGCACTTTTGTCAATGTAAATATGAAATACCATGGATTGTTCGCGAAAAATTTGGTAATTTCATTGTTTAATAATAAAAAATAGTCTAAGCTCTCTTTTTTATTTTTGCCTGCATCCACGGAAGCAAGCATTTTTCCAAAAAAAGGGTTTATAGAACCGCTTAAACTGTCAAAATAAGTGTTATACATCGCGTCAAGAAGGCTGTCTTTGTTCTTGAAATGATGGTATAACGCCGGTTTCGTTACGCCGAGAGACGCGGCAAGCGTGGAAAGGCTGGTAGTCTGATAGAACCCCGTCCCCCACACCTTGAAAGCGGCTTGTATAATTTCACTCTTTGTCATATCATTCCTAATAGTTAAACTATCGAAAGTCAGATAAGTTACCGACCATTCGTTAAGCTGATAAAAACGTAACGATTCAAAAAAACAATGTCAAGGGTTGTTAACGTTTTTAAACTATGGAGTGAGAATGTTATGAAAACGTATCATCGCCGCCTTTTATTCTGTTTCTGTTTGCTCGTTTTATCAAAATACTGTTTCGCACTTGGAAACGCTGAGACAGGCGGTCTATTCCAGCAAACGGATGATGAATTCTATGCGTTAGGTGAAACTATCGATACATCAGCCTCGATGAACGCGCTTTTAAATCCACTCGCGCCTGATATAGTGATGCAACGCGGCCATTCACGCGCCGAACAAGTGATGAAAGCTCTCGCGAGGGCGCATCCGAAGCGTATAAGCGTGGCCGTTTTTAAGGACGACGACTGGGCGGTTGAGATGCGCGGTAAATGGTACTACTATGCGGACGGGCGTATGCTGCCTGAGGAAGTGCGCGGCAAGGCATCATCGTACAGCCCGCAGCCGTTCTACCGTTATACTGAAAACATTCCTGAATGGCAGCCCCCGACACCTGAAAACGCCGCCCAGTACGCGATTATGTCCAAACAGCGCAGGACGGCCGGCGCAGCTACCCGCGCCCAAATATTTTATGACGATCTCT
Source organism: Treponema sp. (assembly GCA_031284385.1). The sequence goes on along the minus strand of JAISZZ010000195.1, from coordinate 597 downwards.
GGCGGATACATAACAGGGCGGAAGCGTGGGAACAGCAAAAAACGGTACGTTTTTTGGGACGTGAAGTGCTTGTTCACCGCGCAATACTTGAGGAACTGGCCTGCGTTGAACAGAAAATAAACGAAGCCGCCTCAGCCGACCCTCAGGTAAGGCAGTGGATAGCAAAACTGGAAATGATAAGCGCTTGGAACTGGCGTGATATAGCGGATACCCGAAGTCGAAGCAATCACGCCTACGGGATAGCGATAGATCTTCTGCCTGTTTCGCAAAACAGGCTCGAAACATACTGGCTTTGGACGGCGCAAAAAAATTTAGACTGGTGGGATGTGCCTTATTCAAGGAGGGCTAACCCGCCCGAAGCCGTGATAAAAGCCTTTGAGTCGTATGGTTTTGTCTGGGGCGGCAAATGGCTGTTTTACGATACTATGCACTTTGAATACCGTCCCGAAATCTTTTTTCTAAACGGTATTCAACTGCGTGGAGAGTATTAGGAACTGTACATAAATGCCCCCCCCCCCCCCGGCGGGCGCGCGGGGGGGGCGACAGTGGCGGGGGGGGGGGGTGTAAGGGTGGGGGTGGTTGCGTGGGTGGGTTGGG
>JAISZZ010000143.1 GCA_031284385.1 Treponema sp. | reverse complement strand
GTTCAAAAAAAAACACCACCGTTGACCCACACACGGGGATAACGTTAAACCAACCCCCCTCCTTGTTGTGTGGGGGGGGGGGGGGCGTTTGTTTAATTTACAAAAATTATCTGCTGTTTTATGCAGAGGTTCATTTTCACAAATTTACAGTCGTGTTTTCAGTTATCAAGAGAATTTCGTATGCGGATTTTTGGCGGTTTGGATAATAATCTTTCTATCGCCAGATGCGTCATCTTATCACAGCGTTCGTTAAGAGGTATGCCGGCATGACTTTCGACCCATTCCCATGAAATAGGAAATTCCACCGCCAATTTGTCAAGTTTTAGCCATAGGTCCAGATTTTTTACAGGTTTTTTATCGGAAGCCTTCCAGCCATTCATCTTCCACCGGATAATCCAGTCCGTCATGCCCTTTTCGACATACTGTGAATCAGTGTGAATAGTGAGTCTGTCTATTACAATTTTTTTTGTTGAAACATACTTCAACGCTTTGATTACCGCCAACAGTTCCATACGATTGTTGGTAGTTTCACGCTCACCACCTTTGCCTTCACCAATAATTTTATCGTGCGAATCCGCAACAATAAACGCCCAACCACCGGGGCCGGGATTACCGGAACAACCTCCGTCTGTCCAAATATCAAATTTCACGTGTCACCTTCCTTGTGGAGAATATAGATAACGGAAATAATCCATATTAGTTGTCAAAGTTTTATCAAATTTAGGTATGGTTGTGCGATACGATTCTAGGGCGCGCCAAAAATCAAAAAAGTTACGATCCCTATTGTATGCGGCGGCATATATAGCGGTTGCTTCAGCGTCCGCCGCACCGCGAATCTTTTCGGCCTGCTCATAAGCCACTGATAAAAGAGACCTCTGTTCATTGTCTGTACGGCCAAGCCATTCCGCTTTTTTTCCTTCGCCTTCGCTCCTAAATGCCTGCGCTATCTGATTTCGTTCTTTTATCATACGCGCATAAACACTCTGCGTAAGCTCGTCCGAGTAGCGTATTTGCCGTGTCACAACATCAATAAGCTCTATGCCATATTCACTAACTATCCTGCGCGAGCGTTCCAGAATCTCTTCCGCAAGTTTACGCCGGCCTTTTTGAATAGGCTCATTATTTGAGCCTGGTTCTTGTATAATCGCACTAAGTTGTTTTTCAAATTCCTCAACCATCGAATCGCCCGCTTCCGTGATAGACAGGATATCTGCGGACGAAACCGTGGATGGGGATTTTTCGATGATAAGATTCGAATTACGAACAGTTTCACGTAGATAATTTTCGGCTACAACCGTACGAACCTCAGAATCAATAATGTCGCCGAGTTTTGGATACGCGCTGGATACTGTAGATATTGACTCGTAAAATTTCTGCGGATCGGATATACGCCAACGGGCAATCACGTCAACCCAGATATACTGCTTTTCCCTCGTGGGCATACTTTTCTGCTCGCCCTCCCACGCCATTATACGTTTTGGATAACGTGCGACGTTATCTATAAACGGGATTTTAAAGTGAAGTCCGGCATCGGTAACCACGTCAACAAGACGCCCCATCTGCACGATTACAGCCTGTTCGCCCTCATCAATTACATAAAACGGGCCTACCAGAAAAATACTGATAATAACCGCCGCAGCCACTACAAGGGCGACAGGTAAATTTTTCACTGTTATTCTCCTCTACCCAGATTCCTGAACGGCAGGAAGTTTTGCAGGCTGCGGTCTATTATGGTCGTAGGCTTCGCGTCTTCATCATTCGAGGTAAATACTTCTTCTATCATTTCATAGTACAGCCTTTGCCGCGTTACTTCCGGCGCTTTGCGATACTCGTCATAAACCGCGTTGAACCGCGCTATATCGCCGTTTGCGTTGTTGACGCGCTCCGTGGCGTATCCCTGCGCCACCTGAATACGCCTGTCCGCCTCACCTCGGGCGCGTGGTATCGCGGCGTTATAAGCCTGCTGGCCTTCGTTTATCAGGCGGTTCATATCTTGTTCAGCCTTATTTACATCGTCAAAAGCTTCCTGTACGCCGGCGGGTGGGTCAATATTTTGCAGTTTTACGGCTATAACGTCAATTCCAAGTCCATAGCTGCGAAAAGTCTCGTTCATAAGCGTAACGCCCGAATTCTCTATTGCGCTGCGTTCCGGCCCCATAATATCCATTATTCCCCGGTCGCCCACCAGCATATTGATAACAGAACGCGAAACATCCCGTATAGTTTGCTCGCGTTCATTCACGTTAAAAACCCACGCCTTAGGGTCAACAATGCGGTACTGGATTATCCATTCAACATCTATGATGTTTAAATCGCCTGTCAGCATTGTTGATTCGTTGGTTCTGTTGGAATATGTTGTCGCTATGCCCGATTTTACCGTGCTAAAACCAAACTGTTCCGTGTTGTAAGCCGTAACATTTATCGTATAATGATTATCTATCCCAAAAGGAAGCTGAAAATGAAGGCCCGGCTCGTTTATCTTTAAAAAACGCCCAAAGCGCGTTACTACGGCATTTTCAGTTTGATCGACTATATACATACTCGTTCCAAGAAACACCAGAACAATGACCGCAGTTACAATTAAAACGACTGAGGTGGGCTTAAACCATCTTAAATATGTTTTAGGACTAACGTTACGCAATTTTTTCCCGCTTACTCGCCACCAACATAATCTCTGCGATTACCGCAATTTTTGATTTCATCATATTTCTCCTTAATTTGCGTTATATCCCATTGTGTTAAAAACATTTTTGAACAACTGCCAGCCTAAAAAACGGCTTGCAAAGCATCCTGCCGGTAGCGACAAACAAGTCCGCTAAACCACAAAACCTCTATTATTATCCATATTTCTAGTCTTCACCTTCTAGTATATCTAAAAGCTCGACATCAAATATCAATACGGAATTTGCCGGAATAAGGCCGTTTCCCACCGGTTGATCTCCATAACCGAGTTTAGGCGGTATATAAAATTTATAATGTCCGCCGACACTCATAAGTTGAATACCCTCCGTCCAGCCGGATATCACCTGATTCAATGGAAATTCCATGGGCTCGCCTCTGTCGTAAGAACTATCAAAAGTTTCTCCGCCTATCAGAGTGCCTGAATAATTAACCCGCACTATATCATCGGCTTTAGGCGTATTTCCACCGCCTTTGGTAATTATTTCATACTGTAAACCGCTTTCCGTAGTGATTATACCGTTCTTTTTGGCATTCTCTTCCAAAAAAAGGTTTGCTTCTTCTAAATTTACGTCGGCATCGCGCTGCATAGAAGCATTGATAGTCTGTTGAACTATCGCGATCGCCTCATCTTCCGTAATCTTGGCGTTTTCATCAAAATACCCTTTGAAACCTTCCGTAAAAGCCTTGTAATCAAACTTAAAACCAAAAGGCTTAAGATCCGATCCCATCAACACGCCGAAAGCGTAACTTGTGTCCGCATCCAAATTTTTGGATGTATCCGTTTCATCCTTTGCGCTGCACGCTGTAAGAACTGCCAGCGTCAAACAGAACCCGATTGTCGTTTTCTTGATCATAATTTCCTCACTCTTTATAATGCAGCCTCGCCGCCTAAAAACTTG
>JAISZZ010000061.1 GCA_031284385.1 Treponema sp. | reverse complement strand
TTAAGAAAGAGCGCTAATTCAGGCAGCGCATCGCTGTAAATAATATCATCGCTGTCCATAAAAAAAAGCCACTCGCCTTTCGCAAGCAATATTCCCCTGTTACGCGCCGCTCCGGGCCCGCGGTTTTCTTCCTGCCGTACATAAAGTATATTTTGGCGGCTTTCTATAAACTCAAGCAAATCATTCAGAGCCGATTTTTCTTCACACGGGCTGTCTTCGCTACAGGATGCGTCATCAACAAGAATTATTTCTATATCATCAAAACCTGAGGAAAGCACGCTTTCAAGCGCTTCTTTTACGAGGTTATATCTTTTATAAAACGGTATTACAAAACTTATAAGCGCAGCGGCGGGAGCGGCGTTCATAAAACCCCCGTTTTAAGGTAATCTTTGCCGGAGACAAGGCCCAGCGCTTCAAAGCCGCCTGCTATTTCTTCTGAATGTTTACTGAACAAAATTATCCCCCCCCCCCCCCGAATGATTTCAGGCGCTTTATGTACGCCAAGGCCGGAAACTTTTTTAAAAGCTTCGGCGCGTCCTGACAGCGGGTCGTTATCGACTGCGCCCGCTACATCCCCGCCCCAGCTTTTTATCAAAGTAAGCGCGTTCACGGCCCCAATAAAGCAGGGCGCGATATACAGTTTACGCGACCAGTTTTCAGAAAACCGCGCTACCGTACCGTGAAGCCGCTCCAGCGCCTGTTTAACGGCGCGGTTGTCCCGATACCGTTCCGGCTCCCACAGCGTACACAAAATATATTCATAAATAAAATTTTCGACATACTCCCTGCGTCCGTCCGGCAGGCTGCTTTCGTACAATTCAAGAAGCCTGTTAAAATATTCACTGCGCCCCTTTGACATTTTTTCCGACTTGTAATCAAAGTGTTCTATCTGCGAATTTATTGATAAATTTGTATAAAGGCGGTATTCATAAAAGTAATCATTAAAATACGATATTTGTTTTGCACAAAAATATGCCGCCGTAGAAAAAGTTTCGTCATCGCTGATATATGTTTCTGGAAACCATATATTCTTGTCTGTAAGAAAAGACCGTTTATAGCAAAAATGCCACAGCGTACCGCCGAATGTGTCGTTACGGAAATTATTAACCGTCTCATCAAAAACACCGTCCGAATAATGGCGGGTTTCGATGCGGTTGTCCGGGAACTTATACTTTGTATCTGAAAAAACAATTATATCGCTCGTCTGCTCTTTTGCCAGAAAATCGGCCAGTTCCGGCAGTTTTTCGCTGTAAATAACGTCATCACTGTCCATAAAAAAGACCCACTCGCCTTTGGCCCGCTTTAAACCGCGATTGCGGACTGCGCCGGGACCTGTATTTTCCTGCTGCCATATATAAACGATATTCGGAATGTTGTTCATAAATTCCAGCAAGTCGTCTTTACCGTCCTCGCCCGAACCGTCGTCAACCAAAATTATCTCTACATTCTTAAAAGCGGAATCCGCAATGCTATGTACCGCCTCTTTCAAAAGGCCGAATCTTTTATAAAACGGTATTACAAAACTTATCAACGGACTTGCCGGACTCTTCCGCGGCTCAGGATAGTGCTCCATTTGAGGATGAAACTGAATCACCTTATCCCCCCCCCCCCCCGAATACCATGCGGCGCGGATTTCGTCAATATCGCGCGAGGCGGCTATGCGGTCAAAACCGAACTTTCGCAGAGACAGCGCCCTTTTGCTCAACAGGGCGGCAAAACCGCTTTTAAGCGAAGTATAATTTTCAAAATATCCGTTATCATGGTCTTTGCTATGGGAAAAATCAATATAATGCAGCGTCCCGGGATTGATGATACATTCTTTTAGGCCAAGTACCGCCGGATTGTTTAATAAAACATTCTCCGTAAAAATAATTATATATTTATCAGGATGCGCGGCAGCGAACACACGATTAAGCGCGCCGCCAAAATGTTCAGACTCATAAATAAATTGTATGGTATCGAACACGGATGCATATTTGGAACGAAGCGCGTCCTCCACCCCCGTGTCTTTGTCTTTGACGATTATAACTCCGTCAAAGCCTGATGGGTACAGTATTGATTTTTGCCTGTTGAATTTATCGTCATGATTATCCGCGTAAGGCTCGCCGCCCGATTCCAAAGTAAGCGCCCTGCCACGCGGCGTCGAGGCCTCGTCAATGATACAGTTTTTTATTTTAATAGAATTGACCTTGCCGTTTTTTAGTTTAGGGCTGTTCAACGCTTTTAGTTTTCCCATCCAAAAAGGTGATGCGTCGTCGATTTCTTCCCTTGCGTCGCGGCTGAATGTTTCAAGGGCGATACCGCACATTTCACACCAATCAAGCTGGCTGCCAAAATCATCTTCTCTGCGCTTCCACCAGCCTTTTTCTATGGGCCAGCCGCCGGGACCGTCCAGCAACATATCCAGCGCCGCCGCGATTTCACAGAAAAAAGCGCCTTTGGGTGTTATCGCGCCTGACCACAACTGCTGAACCCAGCAATTATCCCGCAGATGCTTAAAAGTTTTATCGTCAATACCAAGCTCCTTTCTGGTTATCATTATCGGCTGATGATACATAGCGTTGTTGTGATCGTTTATAATCTGATACTTGAAACTATCCTGAATAAATTCATAATGTTTTTTGTATGACCGGTTCATGGAAGACCATAATCCACCCCCGCATACAACATTCCGTGTGCCTGCCTGAAAGTGGTGAACTTCGGAGTACCCTTCGTTGGCGTAATCCCGCGCCCGCATAAAATCCCGCTGCGGATACACGAATTCACGCGGCCTGGCCCTGTACTCCGCGGGCGTTTTATCGTACAAGTAATCTACAAAGCGCTCAAATTCGGGATGCAGCGTTGGTTCGCCGCCCATAATGCCCGTCGTCCCAAAACGCCCGTCCAAAGAATCTACAGCCCGCTTAAACGTGTCAAAATCCATAAAAAACGGCTTCTTATGGTGGCCGCAAAACCGCGTACAGTTTGAACAACTATGCTCACAGGCATTTGTTATGTCAATTTGTATTATCTTTTGGTCTTTAGGTGATTTCATGATTTGCTCTATAGTCTAATGGCGCAGTTTTAAAATGTCTAGAGAGGAATGTGGCCGCCCAGCGATTTTACATTTACCCGTCAGGTTCGCCGCTAAGAACTCGAAAATTATAAAGGGGGGCGCTATTTCCATGCCGTTACCGGCACATAGCCGCTACACTGTCGCGCCCCCCTACGGTCGCACTACGTTGCGCCCTACCCCCCAATCCGCCGCCCGCCTGTTCGCGCCCCCAGCCCGATAACAGCGCGCGAAACATTGAGCGCGTACAGTAGAAGATGCTGCCGGCTGTGGCGCGGGACCAGGCTGCCGCCCCCGCAAACATCTTTAGCGCTCTGTCTACATCCCGCGCAAGCGCGGTATTCCGCCACCCCCCAATCGGTGGCCTCATTTAATCAGCGTTGCCCTAGAGGGGAATGTGGCCGCCTCTATCACAATTTTGCTATTTCATCGGGCGAAAGGCCGGTCCATAGAGCTATCTGTTGGGCAGGCACGCCGCCGCTCTTGAGATTCCGGGCAATTTCTATCCGGCCTTCTTGCCTGCCTTCCTTCCTGCCGGCCTTCCTGCCGAGCGCCTTGTATGCCGAACTTGTAGTCCATTATCGTCTGTTCGTACATATCATAAGCGTGCGCAAGCCCGGGATCGCTCTTTATCTTTTCCAGTGTTGT
>JAISZZ010000060.1 GCA_031284385.1 Treponema sp. | reverse complement strand
ATTTGCGTAATGAAATAAGCAAATACATAGGGCAACGATGATGCGCCAACTTCGTTGGCGAGGCTTCAAGTTAATCAGCGTTGCCCTAAGTTAAATGACGTTGCCCTGTACATCTTCATTTTATCACTTGACGAAATTTTGCGATAATGTTAGAATACTCTTTCGGTATAAAAGGGTGAAAAAGCCGCTTGGCTAAGTTTTAGCGTTATGGCGGTAAAGCAGCCGCGTTACGAATAAAATGGCGTTAGGAAAGTAATAATTTATGTGCATCTGCATAAATCAGTGTTGCTTTAATACAGTATTTGCGTAATAAAATGAGCAAATGCATAGGGTAACGATGATGTATCAGCATAGTTGGCCGCCAATGTAGTTGGCGCAGACACAAATCAATCAGCGTTGTCCTAGCCATATTTATTTTTTGCGGATGTTATCAGGGTTTTGGATAAATCATGCAATTTTTTGATACTCATGCCCATATAGGTTTAATATTTGATGACCCAATAGAACAACTGCTGGTAACGCAGGAAGCGCGTCAGACAGGCGTTTCAAGAATTGTTTCTATATGTAACAGTCTGCATGATTTTGTTAAGGTTTACGAAAATCTTAAGTCTGCGGCAAATGTTTATCACGCCGCGGGCGTTTCCCCGTCCGAAGTGCAGAATCCGGGCAAAAATTGGATGCAAACAGTGGAACAGAGCCTCCATTTGCCGCGTGTAATCGCGATAGGTGAAATAGGCCTCGATTACTATCATAAGTACGGCGATAAGAAGTCCCAGATAGAACTGTTTATTACTCAACTCGACCTTGCGGCCAAATTGAACTATCCAGTCATAATTCATAACCGCGATGCGGGACGCGATGTGCTGGATATTCTGCGAGACCGGCTGCCACCCAAAGGAGGCGTACTGCACTGCTATTCCGAAAACGCTGAGTATGCCAGAAGAGTTCTGTCCCTCAACCTGAATCTTTACTTCTCATTTGCGGGCAACCTTACATACCGTAATGCCCGCAATCTGCACGAAACGATAGGTGTACTACCACTTGACAGGATACTTATCGAGTCAGAAAGCCCCTTCATGGTGCCTGCCGAGCATCGTGGCAAGCGAAATATGCCGAAATTCCTGCCAATGACGGCACGTTGTCTCGCCGATATGGTTAAACTCAGTCTGGAAGAGACTGCCGATATACTCTGGGAAAATTCAAACCGCTTTTTCTGCCTGCCCAATGAGTGATTGCGGTGTTTGAGCTTGCAGCGAAGCGAATGCCTGACTGAGCCTTGCCGCCGCGTGCCGCGCAAATTAGGCCTTCTTAATTTTCAGACAACGCAGTTTTGCCATTGACAGCGAATTCGCCAGAAAGTATGCTAAAATTTATCATGAGAAAATTCATATTATTTAGTTTTATTATACTTTCCGCCGTTTATTTGCCGGCACAAAATGCTGACGACATTATCAACACGTCGCGTAACAGGATAAAGTCTGACAGCGCGCAATCGCAGTCAAAAATGACGCTGACCGCCAAGAACGGTTCCACAAGTGAGCGCGTCATAAAGCAGTTTTCAAAAGACGGGCCTGACGGCAGCCGTACCGTCGTGGAATTTTTGAGCCCGGCATCGGTAAAAGGCACCCGTTTTCTTACAATGCAAAATAAAAATAACGAGGATGACCGCTGGATATATATGCCGGAGCCTAAAAAAGTAAGACGTATCGCAGCTCGGGCAGGAGGAGGAAGTTTTGTTGGGACAGATATGTCATATGATGATATTTCCTCCACCGACCGCGATGTTGATAAGGATACGCATAAAATTTTACGTGAGGAAACACTGAACGGCAGCAGTTGTTATGTAATAGAATCAACGCCTAAAGACAAATCCTATCAGTATAGTAAAATGGTTTAGTGGATAGATAAAAATAATTATGTAAATTATAAATTAGAATTGTATGATAAAAAAGATGTATTGATTAAACGTTATGAAATTCTGGAATTCAAAGATGTGCAGGGACGGCTTTCTCCGTGGGTTTCAAGGATGACAACCATCAATGCTAATACGTCTACAACAATAAACATATTACAGCTTGTGTATGACAATAAAATTCCTGAAAGCGCGTTTACAACAAGCTATCTGGAAACAGGCAAGGTAAATTAAATTATTGAAGGTCAGTAATCATTTTGGAAATACCAGCAAGATTCACGGATGCCCAATATAAAATCGCTGTAACGTGCTGCAATGACTAGCGATATAAAACAGAAATTTTATTCAAAGCTGCGTTCTGTAGTGTTTTTTCCATTGACGGCGCTTATTTGTTTTGCGGTATTTCTTTATGTTCTTGGCAGTCTGCGTGGATTTACGGATAGGACACAATTTTTTTTACTGAATACAATAATTTATGCCGGACTATTTACAGCGATATATTCTTTTTTAGATTTTGTTTTTTACATAGCGTTTACGGAGATAACGCGCAAATATCGCATTTCGCCGCTGTCATTTCTCCGCGTTCTAGTTACAAAGAAGCGCCGTAAATTTGACCGCGTTTTTGCGGAAAAAGGGATAACATTATTGTTTCCAGGATTATTCTCGTTTATCTTGGCAGGATTGGCCGCCGTTATTCTAGTTTTATCAAAAGGAAATGTGGAATGAAAAAATTATTCGCGCTGCGCGGCGCGGTGCAATGTATAAACAGCGAAAATGATATAATTAAACAGGTTACAGCCATGTATGACGAGCTTCTTTCGCAGAATAATATTAATGAAGAAGATATCGTATCGCTGCAATTCTCTGTTACGGATGATATTAACGCGATAAATCCCGCGGCTGCGCTGCGGAAATCAGGACGCGCCGAAGAAACAGCCCTGTTTGCCGTTCAAGAAGCTAAGTCGCAGGGTGCTTTGGAACATACAATACGCTGCCTGATGCATTGTTATATGGAATCGTGCGTGATTCCGCGACACATCTACCGCAGCGGCGCCGAAGTTTTGCGTCCTGACCGTGCGTAGCGGCAGCCAGCTTGCCCGGCAAACTTCAATGTTTGTAAAAAATTCATGTTAATAAATTAATTCATAACGGATTAAGACTTCAAAGCCCAAAACAAAACGTAAATCAGGCTCGTGAATGTAAGCCGCTACACTTTCAAAATTAGGATATATGTAATCAGGATTGAATTCGAGCGCGAATGTCGGTCCAGCCGCAAGCATCACATTTTTTGTCAAATAAAATCCAAATTTTGGAGACACAAGAGCCGAAAAAGAAAATACATCCATGTATTCCTTTACCATATTATATGTTTTTTCATCGAGGATAAGTGGCAAAATATATCGCGTTATAGGCATAACGAAGCGTATGTCTGGAACAAAATAAGCGCTGTTATAAAATACATTGTTGAGTATTGGGATAAGAGAACCTAAGCTGAATGAAATGGAAACCGATGGTATCTCCGCTATGCTTACTGCGAGCGATACGCCGGAATAAAAATACCATAGGCCGCTTATTATCCTCAAATCTAACGATAAATTTGAATACGATGTTTCAAGCGCGAAGTAGCCGTTATCGCGTACAACAGAAAATAGCCCTATGGGCAGTCCATCGTCCACAGATTCGGTATAGTTAAATAGGCCAAGTTGTAAACCGGTTAAACTTCCGGTGACTACATTGATTGCACCAATCTGCCCGCCTTCTACAAAATTTTTTGAATAATTGATAATACCGGATTGAAGGCCGTTTATACCTTCTTTCAAACTATTTATGCCGCCTGTCTGCCTTCCGGTAAAAACACCGGAACTCATATTGATTATTCCAATTTGGTCGCCGTCTGTGTAGCGTCCACCTACGAAATTAAAGCCGCCGGCTTGCACGCCTGTTAAAATATCCGCGACTTCATTGTACAAACCGATTTGCAGGCCGGTTGTTTCTCCACCGTTTATATTAACGCTGCCAATCTGTGCGCCTACCATGTCATCATAGTTTGAATTCAAGAAAAGGCCGATCTGAGCGCCCTGCGTACTTTGGCCTACAATATTTACGATTCCGGCCTGCGCCCCAAATAATGATGATTCAACAACATTTATCGCGCCTAATTCCACAGAGCTATAGTTACCGTATACTATGTTTATCAAACCTATTGACGGAAGCACAAAACTATCGGGTAAAAGATTGATTATCCCTGTAAAAACAGTTCCTTCCGCAAACGCTCCGACAGTGTTAAGTGATAAAAAAATGCTGAGTAATACCCCCCCCCCCCCCAAATAGTTTTCCGATTTTTTAATTGATTCATGGTTTTCTCAGCAAGGCATCAATTCTAAACATATACCTTTTATGCAAAGTATCGGCATAATGCGTAGTAAACTTTAGCAATTTCTCAGGTTTTCAGCCTATGCTGAAGGGACATGACAAATTATAGCGCAGCCGGATTACCACATCCTGCCTAAAATACGAAAACACTACATTTTTTATGAAAATATGCCGAAAATTATATAACGGTGGAGTACCTTTTACAACATGATATATGGGTAGCCGAAAGCCGGAAAAAAATACTCTTGCAGTACGTTATAGGGGAAATATATGAGATGGACAAACTTACGCTTTGTGAATATGGCATTACTGCTCGCCGTGTTGTTGGTTATACCGGCATTATCGGCTAAAGCGGGTGGAAGTAGAGACGCTAGTAATTCCGAAGTGGTTGTGCAGCGTGTTGATAATAATAGTTTGATACGTTTGCGGATATATATTGACGCAAAAGTTGCCGGTTCGCTTAGAGTCGGTGAGACGAGTGTATACAAAATTACAAATGGCCCGCATACAATACGTGCGGCGTTTGAAGACTATCAGGCGCGAAGCACGGAAGTTACCCAATTTACGGCTAATAATTCACGGATTTTATTTACAGTTACAGACGAATCGATTGTCGCGATAGGCCAAGAGAGTTTGCGTTCGGAAGCGATAGAATCAATAGCCTCTTCTTCCATGCCTGAAGATACCACGACGCCCACGCTCAATATTGAAACATCGGTTCGCAATTCATTTGACCGCGCTACAAAGTCATTAAAGAAAAAATCAAAGGTAGCAATCATAAATGTTGATTCTGATAACGTTGGCGAGGGTGAGTATGTGCTTGAAGAATTAACATATCTTACCGTACATTCGTCAAAAGATTTTTATGTTATAGACAGACGCACTGTTGACGCTTTCAGGGCCAGCAACGGTTTAGGTGTGCCGTCATACAATAATGACTACATCTTGATGCTGATAGGACAGCTTATAGGGGCGGACATTGTTTTAAGCGGCAGATTAGACGGTCCCGGCGAGCTGCGCCGCCTGCGTGTCAAAGCGCTTGATGTAAAGACCGGACGGCTAGTCGGCGATTCAAGTGAGCGTGTCTAAAGTTCATTTTTTGTAATTGAAGGCCGGTTCAAAGCATTTTGAACCGGCCTAATTTTTTTAAACCTGCATCGTTAAGGAATACTGAATTCTTTTGTCTGCCCACGCGGAACGGGTCATTTTACCAGCACAAATTCAACGCGCCTGTTTTTACGCCAGTTATCAGGATCATCGATATTTACAACTGTTTTTGAACCTCCAAGCCCGACCGCGTTCATGCGCTGACGGCTGATGCCGCGCTGCGCGAGCATTTCTAAAATTGTTACAGCGCGCTCTCGTGAAATCGGCTGTAAGAATATTCTATCCTCCATCTGTTTACCGGCTTCAGTAGTTTGTACGGGGTTTGCGTAGCCTTCGATTCGCAGTTTGTATCCAGGATTCTGTTTAAGAAAATCAGCAAGGTTATCCAGAATTTCATTGTTTGAGAATACGATTTCACTATCTAGGTCTGTAAAATCAGAACCGTTGTCACGAAAAATTATATTGCCAAAAGTTTCGGTAACATTTCTTGTCTGAGGCGGCTCTTTTACGACTACAGCGGCCGGTTTCTGCTCAGCCTGCTTTTGTTCAGGCGGCTTCTGTTCAACCGGTTTCTGCTCAGCCTGCTTTTGTTCAGGTGAATTCTGTTCTGTAGAAGGAGGTTCTCCGATATTTTTTTCAGGTTCGGGAGTCGCGGCAGGCGGCTCTTCTGGAGAGGAAACGGTTTTAGTCTGCAGCGGTTTGCTTATAAATGTGTGTCCGATTATAAGTGCAGCGCTCCAGATAAACGGATAACCGCCGCGTATGTATGGCTCAACATAAAAATTAAACGGCAGTTTTAAGCGGATGCCCACCCCTAAAGCACCGGAAGGCGACCAAACATTTATTTGCTGGTTTGCATCGGTGAAAACACGTTTTTCCCATAAACCAGCGCCCCCGCCTTCAATTTGGGCAAAAACCATCAAACCTTTCAGCGGCTTCGGGTAGGAAAGAAAATACCAGCGAGCGAATATAAAAGCTTCTGCGTTTGTTAAACTGTCAAGGTCGTAACCGTAACCAGCCTTGAAACCGGCTGCAAACGAGGGCGAGAAGCGGTAATCGGTAGAGATAATTCCGCCGAGCGAAAATGCGGTACGGGAATAACCGGTAATATCCATCCCTGCTCCAAGCGAGAATTCGCGGTAAAATATATCCGTTTCTTCCGCGTTGGCATAAGGCAGGAAAATAATCATGAGTAACAATGAAAAGAATACAATTTTCCTTTTGATGGAGTAGAATTTATGTGTATACTCAAATACGGCCATTTTATTGATCTGCCAAAATATAAGCATTCACATATTCCGTATTCAAATAGTACTTGTCTATCCAGATTCTGTAAGCGTCTCGGTTTGTATTCGCAATATTTGCGGGTACATGAATGACAATTTTACCGCTGATTATGCCGTAAAAAGAATATTGTTTGGTTGTTGGCGGTTTTTCCGGCATAAAAAGCTCGTTCAAGAAATATGCCTTGTAAAAAGCCAGTTCACCGATAGTTGTAACACCGGGCATGGATACGGATTCAATATCAGAATTTAACGAAAATGCATTCTCGCCGATTTTTTGAGCACTGTTCGGAAACTGTATCGATACAATTTTACATTTTGATAAAAGTATATTGTACGGTATATCAGTTTCTCTTATCTCTCCACTAAAATAATAGTCCGGTATTTGGTTACCGGACATTCCGCGCATATCTAAATTTAAATAAACTATGCCGGTTATTTTATGAATATTATTATTCAATTCATTCTGTATTTTTAGATAATCACCGTCGCTGCCATCACTTCCCAAGAATTGTATTGTGAGAGGGTTTAAAACAGTATGGCCTGCCCTGTTATTATTTATATAATCTATTAGGCCGCTTAAATCATCCGCATAAAAAACGCTGCTAGGCACTTCAATATCATCTCCCAGCATATGGTTTATGATAGGGTTGCCGCAGGATGAAAAAATTAACAACAGCAGCGCTGCGGAAAATAAAATAATTATAAACGCTCTAATTTTCGGTTTAATAGTCATAAACACGCCTGCCTATTGGCGATTTACATACACGCGGTAACGTAAGCGGCGGTTTTCAATCCAATTTGAAAACCGCCGGTTCTATCAGCGCGGTATGGCGATGATTTGCTTCAAATTGGGATCTTTAGCTAAATCTTTTTTTAAGCCTTCGGCGCGGGCTTTGTTTACATAGTCCTTGCTTTGGAACGAATACTTGAATTTTGTATGCACATCGTAAGAACCTTTCATCAGAGCAAACGCATCTTCAGTCATTACAAGTTCTTCATCGGTTGGTATTACATAGATTGGTATTTTGGAGTCGTCCGCCGATATTATGAATTCACCGTTTCGGCTATGCGCCATATCATTTTTTTTGTCGTCAAGTTTCATGCCGAGAGCTGCCAAACCCTGCGTGAATTTTTTCCTCATCCATGTTGCGAATTCACCGACACCCGCCGTAAAAATGAGCGCGTCACATTCCCCACCTAGCGCCGCCAAGTACGCGCCTATGTATTTGCGTACGCGGTAGGCTTCCATTTCTTGAGCAAGCTGTGCGCGTTTGTCTCCATCTTTGACGGCGTTATTTATGTCGCGCCTGTCCTGATATTTACCCGTAATACCCAGCAGACCGGATTTTTTGTTTAGCGCCTGTTCCATCTCTGCGGCGCTTAATCCTGTTTTACGCATGGCATAAAAAGGAACGGCGCAGTCCGCGTCTCCCGACCGTGTTCCCATAATAAGTCCTTCAAGCGGCGTGAGTCCCATCGTGGTATCGTATGAACATCCGCTTTTTACGCAGCACATCGAGGAGCCGTTGCCTATATGACAAATGATGACGTTAGTCTTTGAAGGCTCTTTGCCAAGGATGACGGAGGCGCGTTTTGCCACATAGAGAAAAGAGGTTCCGTGGAAGCCGTAACGCCGGACAGAATACTTTTCATACCACTCATAGGGCAACGCGTAAAGGAAGGATTCAGGAGGCATTGTTTGATGCCATGCCGTATCCATTATCGCGCAATGTGGAACGTTAGGCAGAACTTTTTTCGCGGCGACTATGCCTTGTATGTTCGCTGGATTATGCAACGGTCCAAGGTCTTTAACCTGCTCGAAGACTTGCAGCGCCGCGTCATCAACAATGACGGATTTTGTGAACTTATCGCCGCCATGCAGAACTCTGTGGCCTACAGCTTTGATGGTGCTCATGTCGGTTATTACGCCGTGTTCCTTATCGGTAAGAGTCTTTATTATCAGCTCAACCGCGTCGGTATGCGTCGGGCAATCCTGCTTTAATGTGAATTCAGCCTTTCCTTTGGGTTTATGCTCTATCCATGAACCGGGGAATGTAACTTTTTCAACAACACCTACGGCAAGTACATCTTTGGCTTCCCAATCGTACACCTGATACTTTGCGGACGATGAGCCGCAGTTCAAGACCATAATAATCATGCAATATCCTCCAAATTTGATAGGCAGTTTCAAAGCCGGGCTTTGAAGCGCAGCCTTTAGTTTTGAGCAGTTTTCAAACTATATTTTGAAAACCAGCGGCTTTAATGATACCACAAGCCTAAATAATAATCTACACGATTATTTTCCTCATGGCGGCGGAATGGGAACCCCAGCGCCCGCGCATCCTGAACTTTTAATAGGCTGCTGCTACTGTGGTGAATACCGGACTTAATTTTTTTCGATAAGGTTTTGAATTTCTTTCAGATTAAACAAGTTACGAATATTTAGAACAATTAGGTAGCCTTCATTCTGACGAACAACCCCCTGTACATATTCCGCGCCTATACCGCTTAGCATTTGCGGAGGCGGTTGTATTTCTGTTTTTTCTATCGTAACTACACGAGAGACGCGGTCAATTATCACGCCCAGCTTCATCCCGTCAATATCAAGTATCACAAAGCCGGACAAAAGTTCGTCTTCAGGAGCGAGATCACTTTTTTTAAGCGCGAACCGTTTATGAAGATTAACAATCGGTATGATCTCACTGCGCAGATTAAAAAAACCCTCTACATAGTAAGGAGCATTCGGTACGGTACGCACGGCTTGGACACGTACTATCTCTTTAACATCAAGAATATCAACCCCATAAAGTTCAGCTCCAAGTTGAAAAGTAACTAACTGTAACTGTTCGGCCATAATCGCTCCATATATTTTTAGTATAATACAAGACTATTTTTAGAGCAAGGGTTTGTCAAGCCGCCGCATTGCCGAATAATTAATCTAGCCAAAATCAGACCACTGGGGCATGACGAGCGTCCACAAATTAACGCTAACTTAATTCGCGTAATTCGTGTAATTAGCGGACCCATTCCGGAGCGGCGGCGGATTGGGGGGCAGCGGAATAACCGCCTCACGGATATTTCGCCACAGATTGGCGGTTATGGAGCGCGGGGGGACGGACGAAAAGGCGGCTATATGCAACAATGAGTATGGAAATCGTCCCCCCTCATGGGTTTATTCTATGGCGGCGGACTGGAGTATTCTGGACTATTGCATACGGTTCATCACCGGGTATTAAAATCAGGAAGGTGGACGCTATTTTTCTTGAACAAGTCCAATATTTGACTCGGGCACGTAAGGAAACACTGATTAACTTGAAGCTGATCAGCGTTTCCTTAATGTATTTGCTCATTATTGCAGATGCCCTTTTGTGGTGGAAGCTTTGTCCGCGTATTTGCCGAGCTGCGTGAGGGCGGTTTTGGGATTGATAATCACCTGAGGGCCGGCGATACAGCCGCCTTGACAGGCCATCACTTCGATAAGGTTCGGAGTGTCCTGAGTTCGCGGGATTTTACCCGCGTGAATCCCGCCTAATTCGGCGAGGCGTTTCATTCCAGCCTTATCCAAGCCGTCGATAACCTCCTCTTTCAACGTAGAAGTATCTTTGAGCCGCGCCCGAACCGCCGCCGCCACGCCGCCTGATTTGGCAAAATTCCGCCCGGTAGAGGTGGGCGTTTTCTTTGCGGGAACGGCTTCCATCTTTGCCGCATCAATTTCTTTCGCAATAAAAAGAGCGCTTACTTCCTCGACAGAAATCACATAGTCAACATACTCATCGTCCATCCCTTCACGGCGTTTGGCAAGACAGGGGCCGATAAAAACCGTAATGCAGCCGGGGTATTCTTTTTGTGCCATTTCCGCCGTGTAGTGCATCGGGGTATGCGTAGTAGAAATGCAGTCTTCCAGTTCGCTCACATGGCGGCGTATAGCCCGCACGTATGCGGGGCAGCAGGAAGTAGTCATCATTTTTTCGCCCAGCGCCATGCGCCCGGCAAATTCTTCCGCTTCCTTGTCCGCTGTGACATCCGCACCCAAAGCCACTTCCATCACACCGAAAAAACCCGCCGCAAGCAGCGCCGCCTCAAGCTGACCGCTGTCAACGCGGAATTGAGTGGCGGCGGCGGGCGCGTACAGGGCGACTACGGTTTTATTATTCATAATATGTTTTACCACATCCACAAGCTGGCTTTTGTCCATCATAGCGCCGAAGGGACATTCCCTCATACATTTACCGCAATAGATACATTTGTCGAAATCGATACATTCCTTGCCGTTTTCGCTTTTGGTGATAGCGCCCACAGGACAGGCCTCTTCGCAAGGCACCGGGATTTTGATGATTGCGTGGTAGGGGCAGTTTTGCAGGCACAAGCCGCAGTTGATACATTTATCGCCGTCTATGCGGGCGCGCCCTTCTTTAATTGCGATCGCTTTTTTAACACAGTTAGTCATGCACGGGCGGGCGAGGCAGGCTTGGCAGGCGTTGGTTACCATAAAATGGGAGCGCACACAGGCATTGCAGGCGATGTCCAGCACAGTGAGCATGGGCCACGCGGGC
>JAISZZ010000084.1 GCA_031284385.1 Treponema sp. | reverse complement strand
AATAATTCCTGTTTGAATGTTAAAAAACAATCATTTTCAATCGCATAACGCGCGTTTTTAACCAAACTATGCAAGAAATATAAATTATGATAGCTTACAAGCATTGAAAAAAGTATTTCCTGTGATTTAAAAAGATGCCGCATATAGGCGCGGCTGTAATTCTTGCAGACTTTACAGCCGCATTCATCGTCTATGGGGGATGTATCGGATGCGTGTATCGTTTTTTTCAAGGCAAGCGGGCCGCGATGCGTCAAGGCTTGGCCGTTGCGCGCAAGTCTAGTTGGTAAAACGCAATCAAACATATCGATACCGTTTTCGATGGACTGAAGGATATAATCGGGCGTGCCTATGCCCATGACATAACGCGGTTTATCATCCGGCAAGAGGCCGCTTGTAAATGCCATATATTCATTAAACAATTCAGGCGGCTCTCCTACGGAAAGTCCGCCGATAGCTATGCCGGACGCGCCGGCGTTTACAACCGCTTCAGCGCTTTGTTCACGCAGGTCTTTGTAAAAATTGCCCTGTACAATCGCAAAAAATTCGCCGCGATAGCCCTCCTGCCGTTTTTCGAGCCAACGCCGCTTTGCCCGCAAAAGCCAGTCATTGTTTGTATAAAGCGCCTGAGACGCTTTTTTGTAAGGCGTGTTATAACTTGTACAAACATCTAGTTGCATTTGTATATCGCTGTTAAATATGGTTTGTATGTCTACGGCTTTTTCCGGAGACAAGAGATGTTCGCTTCCGTCTATGTGGGAACGGAATTTGACGCCGTCTCCGGTTATTTTACGCAGCGCGGATAAAGAAAATATTTGAAAACCACCTGAGTCTGTTAAATAATTATGTTTCCATTTTGAAAAACCGTGCAGGCCGTCAAAAGTTTTTATAGTATTTGTTCCGGGACGCAGGTATAAATGATATGTGTTCGCTAAAATTATTTCAAATCCTATCTCGTAAAGCTCATCGTTGGAAAGCGCCTTGACTGTCGCGTTAGTTCCGACAGGCATGAATACAGGCGTGGAAACTTCACCATGCGGAAGCGAGATTACTCCGGTACGCGCCCTTGATTTTATATCTTTATGTTTAATAGTAAACATCAATCCACCTATGTTTTAGCGCGTCTGACCAGCATTAAGCCCAGTATAGAAAAAAATAGCACTGGAAACCATGCGCCTATCAGCGGTTTTATATAACCAAGATTCGCCATCATCATGCTAAGCATTTCCATTATATAAAATACGACTGCCATAGAAAGGCTTGTTAAAAGACTCATAAGCATAATATTTTTCCTAAAACGCCCGCCCATAGAAATTGACAGGATAATTACAATAAAAGAAACAGACGAAAAAGAAAAGCGGTGAAAATAATCAGCCTGCGCTTTTGCATACGGGAGTCCTGAATGTTGTAAATCTTTAACTAACAACGCGGCATCCCGCGCTGAAAGGTCGGCGGCATCCACAGACTTTCTGCCGAATATTTCCGGTTCCTCGGTATAATCTGTAACGAAAGGAAGTTCATGGACACGAAGCAGGCGGTTTTCCCATTCATAAATATAGGCGTTGTTGAAAATCCAGTATTCCCCGTTCCAGCGCGCTGCGGCGGCTCGTATTTGCAGTATGAAGCCGCCATTTTCGTCACGCTCGACAATGCTTACGCCGTTAAGAGTTTGATTACCGCTGTCGTAATAATCAACGGAATAAATGCGGTTGCCGCCTCTTGTTTTGACAACAATATCTGAATTCGTTTCCGGTTGTTTTTGATGCCGCAGCCGGCGCGTGATAATATTTTTTTCTTTGAAAGTAGGTATAACAATATTATCTTCAAAAAAAAATGCAAATATTGAGGCCATAACGCCAATTATTATAAGAGAAAATGTTAAACGCCAAAATGGAATTCCTGCCGTTATTATTGACGTTAATTCATTCCGCGCCGATAAATCTCCCAATGTATAGGCCGACGCAAACAGCAGCGCAATTGGAAGCGCGAGAGAAAAGCTTTTTGGTATATAATAGAGGCTTGCGCGCATTATTTCTGAAAATGGCGCTTCGTAATTTAAGTAATGTACAAGATTCACAAAAAGATCTATGAGGCAAAGAAGCGTAATAAACATTACCGATGCGAAGATAAATACAGGTATGAATTGTTTTACCATGTACCTGTCTAATATCATCGCCTGACCCTTTGAATACACATTATAAGCCCTATGCAAAATGTAATTATATTGGGCAGCCACATTGTCCAAAATGGTGAATAACCAAGCCTGATACCCATGTTTTGCCCGCCTAGAAGCAGCGCCCAGTATACAACCGATATTATTATGCCGAGAATAAATCCGACAGTCTGACCGCTTCTTTTTGCCAAAAGCCCAAGCGGAACTGCGAGAAAAATAAAACATAATGAACCGAATGGAATAGAAAATTTTTTATAGAATTCCAACTGCCAAATTGAAAGAATACGATCAGATTTAAGCGATGCGGTTAATTGATATTCACGCAGAAAGTTTTGCGTAAATGAATTTCGCTGCGACCACGCATAACTTTGAACGCCGCCGCGCAGCGCATTCTCCAGCGTAAGCTCGGCGCTTAACATTCTGTTGTACCGGTCAAAAAGCGTGGAATTCAAGGTTTTTTCTTTATCTTTAATTTCTGTTAATACATCGCGGGAAGTCATTTCACGCGGCCCTATCGTGGATATTGTTGATATAAAATCGTCCTGCTCGATGCGGTATCGAAGGTAACCGCTCTTTGCGTAGTCGTAATCACTGTGAACACTTTCTTTTGTAGATTGAACAAAGGCATTTTCCATATCGAGGCGAATCCCTTCACTGCCAGCATCAACAAACTCCGCATTTTTTGCCATGATGATGCGCCGCTCGCCGTCGCTTGTTTTATCGAGAATTAAAAGGTCGGAAATTTTCCGGCCAGAAACATTTCCAGTAACTACAACCGTATTCTTAAAATACTTTACAGAATTGGATTCAAGTTCAAGAGCTGGAGTTGATGCCATAATGCGCCGGTAAAGTTTTGTGAATTCAAGCGTTCCCATCGGCAGCAAAACATCATTTACGCCGAATGAAACGAGCGAAACGAGGATGCCGATAAACAATGTCGGCATAAAAATATTTTTGTAGGACAGGCCGGAAGAGAGCATTACAAGAATTTCATTATCGGTGTTCATTCGTCCGATTGTCATAAGAGTTCCAAGCAGTGTCGCGTATGGGCTCGACAGCGCTACAACGCTCGGAATCGAGTACATGACAAGAAGCGCAACTTGGTTGAACGGAACTTTTTTTGAAAGTATTTCCCTCGCGAGCAATAAAAGCTGATTAACAAAAAAAATTATAAAGAAAAATAAAAAAGCAACAAAAAAAGCAAATAGTGTTTCTCTAAGCATATATCTAACGATTGTTCCAGATATTCTGCCTTTTAACGATGTATTCATAGACCTGTTGAACCAAACCCTCCGCTTCCCCTGTTTGTTTCCGAAAGCTGCCGCGACTCGATTACCGTTGCGTATACCACCGGCGCGAATACAAGCTGCGCTATGCGGTCGCCGTTGTGAATCGTGAAAGCCTCGCCGCTCAAATTTATCAAAACAATGGCAAGCTCGCCGCGGTAATCGGAATCTATTGTTCCCGGTGAATTTATCACTGTGATTCCATGTTTGCGGGCAAGACCGGAACGAGGGCGAACCTGCATTTCATAACCGCGCGGAATCTCAAACGCTAGGCCGGTAGGGATAGTTACTATTGCGCCTGAAGCTGCGGTTACCGGAGTTTCAAGGCAGGCGCACACATCCATGCCGGACGCGCCATCCGTCTCATAGTTTGGCAGCGCCGCGTTATGCCGCAGTTTTTTTACATTTACCGTGATCCCCAATCCCACGGAAACGCCTCCGCTTAAAAAGCTATATGGAAGCACTTATCTATGCGAATGCGTGATGTCAATGAAATTGACAGGCCAACTTTGTTGACGCAATAAGTGCTTTTCCGGCAAGCTGCCGGACGCTTAAACTGCCGTGTAAAAACTTCAGTTTTCATGCGGCATTGTTTTAGTTTCGGTTAAAACCGGGTTGTCTGTCAAGCCTTCTGTCGTTAATAACAGGAATTTTACATTTACACGTAAAGCTTGCCGTAATGACTCTAAAATTAGGAGGAGGGCGCTGTTTCCATACATTTTGCGGCACATAGTCACTTGCCTGTCGCGCCCCCCTACTTTCAGCCCCGCGCAGCCCGTTTCACGGGCTTAGGCGGGTCTTCCAGTACCCCCCAATCAAGCGCCCGCAAAAATGGGTCCGCGAATTAAACGAATTAACGCGAATAGGTCAGTGGTTTGCGCTCTCAGGCGGTCATAATCCGCTAAATCCGCGTAATCCGTGGACAGCCAGATTCAACACCGGCTGGGGTTTGCGCCGCAAGCCTACGGCTTGCTTAGGGAGTTTCGGTCGCAAACGCTTGTGCGTTTGCTTACCCGAAACTCCACGCTCATAAAGCTAATGTTGGCGGCCCACAACCCCCGTTGGAGTTTGCGGTAAGCAAGCGTAGCTTGCGGCGCAAACTCCATAAGCAAGTGTAATCAGGCCACCTTGTGGCCTGATTACACTTGCGGCTTATTCGTTTAGCGCCGCCACGCCAAACCAATTCGCGCTGCTGGGCAGACCACTGGGGCTGGCGGTCCAGTTTACCCCGTCCGCCGAATACGCCGCCGTGTTGCTGTCCCATGCGACCGCCACGAATTTGCCGCCGCCATACGTTACGCCATACCACCCCGCGCTGCTGGGCAGAGTCGCCGCTTCCCAGTTCTCCCCGTCATACGAATACGCCGCCTTGTCGCTGCTATGCGCGGTCGCCACGAACAGCGCGCTCCTGGTGTATACCTTAGCCGTAGCGGACTTGCCACCGTCTCCGGTGGACACCGCCTTTACCGTCAGGATTTCCGCCGTCTCGCCTCCGCCCACCGTCAACAGGCCTTCGCCGTCGATTCCCGTACCTGCCACGGGCGCTCCGCCCGCTTCTGTCGTTACCGTCCACGTTACAGTCTGCGGCGGGCTGTTAGTACCTTCAACCGTTGCGGTAAACTGCCTGCTGTACCCCGGCCTCGCCCCAGTTACGGACGGGCTTACTTTTACCGCCGTTACCGTGTAACTAGGCACAGTTACCACAGCCTCGCCGTACTTGCTTTTGTCGCCAAATTCGGAGGTCGCCCTAACCGTAAACGTCCTGGGGCTTTCTGCCGCATCCACTTTTAAAAGGCCGTCCGCCTCGAATTTGGTTCCCCCTGCCACGTCTGTTGTTGTTATCGTCCACGTTACCGTTTCGTCAGCGCCGTCCACAGCGTCAACAACCGCGCTGAACTGGAACGCTCCGCCCTGCGCCACATTTACGGCGGCGGGGCTCACAGTTACCTTGCTCACCGCCGGTTCCAGCGTGGCGGAACCGCTTATGTTTACAACGGCGGTTCCAAACCCTTCCGCGCCTTCCGCCCAAATCAGTATCACAGGCAGGCTCTCGTCTGCCGCTATTTTGAGTTTGCCGTCAGCCGCGCCAATCTGCGTACCGCTCTTTATGCCCGTAGTCCTTATAGACCATGCCACGTTTGTAGGCGTGGCGCCTTCATCGTCCGTAGCGGTGAAAGTCCGCTCGCCGCCTTTGGCAAGCGTAATCCTGCCCGGATTAACCGTTATACCGTTGGATATTGGGCCGTCATCAGGGCCAGGCTCGCCTGATACCTTTATCGCCGCCGTGCCGTAACGCCCGCTGCCGTCCTTCATCTCGGCCCGCAGCGTCAAATACGCCGCCTTTTCGCCTGCCGCCACAGAGAGCTTGCCGCCCTCATTCACGCTCGTCCCAGCGCCGCCGCCCAACACGCGCCAAGTTACCGCCGCGGCCTCGCCGTTTATCCCGTACTCCGCCGTAAACACCTTGCTGCCTCCGGCTACAACTACCGCGTCAGGCGGGTCTATCCGCACTCCGTTGTTTACCACTATAGGCGGCTTTTCGTTCCCCCGCACACGAACCACGGCGGCGCCAGAAACCGTCCCGCCGTCCGCGGGGTCTGTTACACTAGCGGTCGCTGTTACCAGCAGTTTTTCCGCCGTCTCTTTAGGCGCAACCGTTACTTTCGCGTCCTTGATTTCGGATTTATCGGATGTATCGGCCGGTTTGCTGCCGCTCAGCGCCCATGCTATATCCCCTATCTCCGTTACGCCCTCTTTGCTGAGTTCCGCGGTGTACGCATCCGATATCGCGCCTTGGTCCAGCGTGGCTTCCGACGGGCTTACCGCCAGCCCCAGATTCGACGGGTACACGCCGGGGATACCGGGGTCGTCTTCCGGCGGCGCGCCGCCGTTCTCCGCGATGTACACTATCGCCGTTCCGTACAGGCCGCCCTTCTCCGCCCTCACCGTCAGGCAAGCCGCGGTCTCGGCCTCGCCCACCGTCAACACACCGTTTTCAAGCGTCGTAAGGCCCTCGCCGGGGGCATCACCTGAGGTCGGGCTGCTTCCGCCCGACCCGGACAACAGCGTCCATGTTACGCCGTCAGCCGCCGTTCCATCCGCGCTCAAAACGGCCGTAAAGGTTTGCGATACTTTTTTGCCCACCGTTATTATGCCGGGGCTTACCGTTAAGCCGTTTTCCACAGGAAATTCATCGTTCCCGATTATTATTACCGATGCCGTGCCGTTCTGCGTGGAGTCTGTCGAAACTGTGGCCGTTACGTTTACTACCTTGGCAGTTTCGCCCGCCCCGATTTTGAGGAGGCCGCTGTTTTTATCTATCGATGTTTCCCCATCCGAGTTGCCTATCACAGTCCAGACTATCGTCTCGCTGCCTGAGCCGCCTGAAACTACGGCGGTAAACTGCTGCTTTACCCCCTTGCCAAGGGCGGCCTTGCCGGGCTTAACTTCCACACCGTTTATCGTAGGCAGTCTCGGTACGGGCGGCTTTACGTTCCCCTGCGAAATATCGATTCCGCTAGAGGGGTCTTCGCAAGCTGAAAAAATGCCTGCCAGCATCAGCAGGACGGGTACGGCTAATAAGGAAATGTGCTTTTTCATGGCATACCTCGCAATAAAGATTTCGGGAAAAATCCCTTAAATGAGAATGACGGCGCCGTCAGACGGCCCGTTTGAAACAATGTCTTAGTTAAAGAGTTTTGATTAAAAAAATTCGTTTCTGGGGGGGGGGGGGGGATTTGCGGATATTGGGCAGCGAACAGCGGGTAGTGATGCCGAGCCGTGTCCGGCTTCGGGCGGATTTAGACCGCTTGAAAATATGCTGCCAGCGTAAATGGTTCCCCTGTTATTCATAAGGGAAGTGTACCGCAAACCGGAGGAATGTGTCAAGGGCGTAATTCTGTGTCCAAACGCGGCAGCACTGCGGCGGATTGGGGGGCAGCGGAATAACCGGCTGCGCTGGTTATTTCGCTGCATAAAAGCCGGTTATGCAGCGAGGGGGGCGCGTAAATAGAGCGGCTATGTGCCGCTGATTGTTTGGAAATAGCGCCCCCCCTTTGAATTTATGAAAGCACTGGAAACCGCCGTGGATTCGGGTTGCGGAATGTCCGCCTTTTATTGTATAACGAAGCATGATTATTGAAGTTTATTCACCCACAATCAGGCGTAAAGAAATGGATGCCGTTCTTTCCGTGCTGGTTGAGGAGAAAATTGGCCCCGGCGAACAGGCGGAGCGCTTGATTCAAATTGCGAAAGAACGCTTGCGGTTTGATTACTGTATTGCACTGCGTAGTCCTGCGATGGCGATGTTTTTCGCGCTTAAACTGCTGGATTTGCCGCCACATTCGGGTGTGGTGATTTCGGCGCTTTCTCCCGCCTACTATGTCAGAACGCTTGACGATTTGGGGCTTACGGCGATTTTTTGCGATACCGGCGCGGCAAGCCCGTGTATGGATGCCGCGGCGATAGAAGCGGCTGCCGCAGATGCGGCGAAAACGGAAACGCCGGCGCGTGCTATCGTTCTGAACCATAATCTGGGTTTTATGCCGGAAATGGAAAGCATAACAGCACTTGGAATTCCGCTTATCGAGGACTGTTCCTCCGCTTATATGAGTGGTTTTGGTGAAAAAAAAGCTGGTTCTTACGGTGTTTTTACGATTCTTGGACTGGAGGAGCGGGATATGCTTACAAGTGGCGGCGGCGCTCTTCTGTATGCCGCGGAACGGCGTAACGCGGCGGCGCTTCGGAACGCGCCTTTTCCGCCGACTGAGTTCGGCCTGCCGGATATGAATGCGGCAATGTCGCTTGTACAGTTCCGCGAAACTGAAAAAAATATGCAAAAGCGGGCAAAAATCGCGGAATTGTACATTCAATCCGCATTGCGGCAAGGAAGGCATAAGTTGTTTGTGTATCCTGACAATTTTGAATACAACAACTACGCATTTCCGCTCGTGCTTGAAACTGGTGTGAAGGATGTCTGCGCTTACGCGAAACGTAAGGAAATTATTGTGGAAAGCGCGTTTTCAAAAACCCCCGCCGGTATGGGTCTCGCTGCACAGGACAAATGCCCCGCCGCATATTCGCTGAGTCTTAGAACTGTCCTTTTCCCAATTTATCCGAGGCTGGGCGACGATGCCGCGCTGCGCGTGTCAAAGTTGCTACAAACCCTGCCTTAAAGATTTTTCTTGACTTTACCGTATAATTCATTAGGGCAGCACTGATTAACTTGCAGCCTCGCCAGCATCGCCAGCATAGCTGGCGCAGCATAGTGACTTATACTCGCTTTGAATATCGGGATTACGCTATAATGTCTGCATGAAATATCTAAAAATTGTCAACCTAAAAGACCTTATGCCGCGCATGGCGGAGTTGTTTGTCAAAAAGGGTAACGGCGAGAGTCCGGGCATAGGCTATTCATTGGGCGACTTTGGGAAAGACTGCGTTTCCGGGATTATTGTGGGTATAGTGGCCATGCCGCTTGCGATGGCATTCAGCATAGCGGCGGGCGGAACTCCCGCGCAGGGTTTGTATACGGCCATTATCGCCGGATTTTGCGTAAGTGTACTGGGGGGCAGCCGTTACCAGATAGCCGGTCCCACGGGCGCTTTTGTCGTGATAATTTACGGGATAATCGAGCGGCACGGCATGGCGGGCTTGGTTGTTTCAACGATTATCGCCGGTATACTGCTCATCGTAATGGGGATTTTTGGACTTGGAAAATTTATAAAATATATTCCATACCCAGTTACGACAGGTTTTACAACAGGCATAGGGTTGTTGATTTTTTCCCAGCAGATAAAAGATTTTTTTGGGCTTGACATAGCGAAAAGTTCGCCTGATTTTGTCGAAAAATGGATGCAGCACTTTGATGCGGCGGGCTCTATGGATATAGTGACGCTGTTGGCAGGGCTTGGAACGATAGCGATAATAGTAACGCTGCGCCGCGCTGCCCCAAGAATACCGGGCGCTGTGGCCGGAGTACTGACAATTACGGTGATATGTTATGTTTTCAAGCTGCCCACGCCTACGATAGGCGATGTGTTCGGTAAAATTACATCTACATTGCCTACGCCGAGTATCCCGGTGATAAGTTTTTCCGCTGTCCGTGATATTTTTCCGGATGCATTCTCTATCGCGCTGCTCGCGGCAATAGAATCTTTGCTTTCCGCCGTAGTCTCGGATGGTATGTCTGGCGATCGCCACAATTCAAACACGGAATTGGTGGCGCAAGGCATTGGGAACATAGCCTCCGTGATTTTCGGCGGTATACCGGCGACAGGAGCGATAGCGCGGACGGCGACAAACATTAAATCGGGCGCGGCAAGTCCTGTTTCCGGCATAATTCATTCGCTTACGCTCGTGCTGTTCATACTGTTTCTCGCCCCAGCCGCGTCTATGATACCGCTGGCCTGCCTTTCCGCTGTGCTGATGGTTGTTTCGTGGGATATGAGCAACTTGGGGCGTTTTGTCCGCATAATAAAGGCCGCTCCGAAAAGCGATGTGTTTGTCCTTTTAACGACATTTGTGCTGACTGTTCTTGTTGATTTGACGTTTGCGGTGGAAATCGGCGTGCTTCTCGCGGTATTCCTGTTCATACGCCGGATGGTGGAAATCGCGGACATTAAGGCCGAAAACAATGAATTGATGACAGCTCTCGCTATGGGCGCTATGGAAAAGAACACGGAACGGAACATCAGAGCATTGTACAAGAAAGACATCGAAGTTTATGAAATAGGCGGACCATTCTTTTTTGGAGTGGCGGATATGCTGCAGAACACGCTGCTTAATCTTGCCAAAGCGCCTAAAGCAGTGATACTGCGTATGCGGTCGGTGCCGGCGATAGATTCGACAGGCATAGCGGCGCTGGAATCATTTTTGATGAACTGCCGTAAACGAAAAATCAAGCTGATAATAAGCGAAATATGCCCGCAGCCGAAAAGCGCCCTCGAAAAATCAGGTTTTGCCGAAGACTGCGGCCATGAAAATTTTATGCCGACTCTGGAAGAAGCCATCGAAGCGTGCGACGTTTGAACGTCTGTTTTCGCGATGCGGCTTTTCGCTGCGCCGGTTTTTGGGATGCGGTGAGGGCGAGGATGCCTTTGCTACCGGCGGGCGGCTGGGGGCAGGGGAGTGGCGCTTTTGAGCGGTTTTTGGGGCGGCATTTTTGGAGACGTTTTAGGCAGCGGTTTTTGTGGTTTTTTAAGCACGGAATCTACTAAATTTTTCATTTCTGGATCGACCCCTTTTGTATCATCGACGGCTTCTCTCAGAGCGGCGGAGTCTATATAGTCAACGCCGCCGCGTTTTTTTATTACGGATTTTTCACTGCCGTTTGCGTCCGGTTTGGGCTGATTATTGTTTGCGCCGGATACTTTGTTGCTGCTGCCGGTTGCTTTGCCGGCAAATAACTCGTTAACCGGCGAACTGACATCCAAATCAAAATCGTCGCTCTGTTCGTTAGCACGTTTCGGCATTGGAGAAAATTCAATTTTTTTAGCTATTTCATTGATATCCATTCCTTTGCGCGGCGACTCAAATGTATATTCGTCAATGACGCTTGCTGCCGGATTGTTTATTACCGGCGTGACAGTATCAGCATCATTGTCAACTTCTGCAAATTCTTCAACATCGTATATAGAATCAACTGATTTATGTTTATCCGATGGCGGACTGCCGGATGCTTCGGGCTGGGGAATTTGTTTCGGCTTTGCTTCCTCTACAGCAACCGGAATGAATTCTCCATAGGCGGGTTCCTTTGTGGTCAAAATGTTGATAGGAGGATTTTTTGAGGCGGCATTAACGTTGTTTGTGAAAACCACCCGCCCAAAAGGGTCATCCTCCAAAATATCGCTGGAAAGTTCGATGCCGGGCTCTTGGCGAACCTTTTTTTCAGGAGTGGCGGCGGGCTTCTTTGGCGTTTCCTGCCCGCTTGACAACTCCGCCCAAATGTTTTCAGGCTCAAGCGCGGCGGCTTCGCCTGCGAGTTTTAGCCATTCAATATCATGCTGGGACTGACTGGTGTCCGCGTTACCTGTCGCAGCCTCCGTAGCGGGCGCGTCCTCCAGCGGAGACGCGTCCTCCTCGAGCGCCGCTTCAAGCTCCTCCTGAGTTTCCTGCGGGGGTATTAATTCATCTAATGGTTCGGCCTCGTCAATTTCGGAAATATCTTCATATTCTTCGCCTTCTGGCCTGTCGATTTCTTCGGTAATGCCAGATTCGTCGTCGAGACTTTCCGTTCCATCTGAAGTTTGCGGCGTACCGTCTGATAAAATTGATGTAATATAGACATTCGGATCGTAGACTTTCAACAAAACTTCATCAAAATTCGGTTTTGGGTAAGGTGCAGCAGATGCAATTGTTTCATCGAAAACATCCTGATTTCCATATTCGTTTGCATCTAGCGTTTTTGGAACGGGCTGCGTTGGTGGAGAAGGCATCCGCGACTGCGGGCTGGCGACATCATCGAATTCCTCAACATCATAAAGTCCATTGTCGTCCACAGTTTGATTTCCGGCGTTACTGAGGTCATTAAATTGCCCATTATCAATGATAAAATCGTCGTCGGATAGAGGTTTGTCCTCAATTTCCTCAAATTCCTCGACATCATAAGGATCGCTGATACTGGGTTCAGGAAGCGCGGAGGCGGAATAGGCGGTTTTTTCTATACTGTCGCTACGCGGAGCTTGCATGACCGGATTATCCACCGCTAGGAATTCGTCCACCGGTTCGTCATCCGCAACTTCGTCAGATTTCGCAAATTCCAAGATGTCGCCGGTATCCGCAATGTCCTCGCCTATTTCTTCGATATCCTCCGGTTCTACGGCTTCATCTAATTCCTCAATGGCATCTAGGCTGTCTGGAAGCGGCTGGGTCGCGGTTTTCGGAACGCTTGAGGTTTTAGCCGCGGTTTTGGGTATGCCGGCGGATTTCGGAATGCTTGAGGCTTTCGTCGCGACTGTCGCTGCCGGCGGAGTATCATCGTCTACGGCCTCCAATTCGTCCATCTCCGCTTCGAGTATCTCTTCGGCATCCGAGATTTCCTCTATTTCGTCAAATTCATCTTTACCGGCACTTCCCGTAGATGGGAAATCCCCGCTGTCATCATAAAGTTCGGAACGTTTTACCGAGCTTAAAACACGGCTAAGAATCGCCTCTAGTTTAGCCTCGTCAAAAGTCGTCATCATGCCGGTTCTGCTGCCTATCGCGGCAAGTAATCCGTCCCAAGATCTGTTAAAAAATGAGTTGATATACCCGTCGACATCGCTGCCTTTCTTTATTTTGACACCGCGGCATAGTTCGGCTTTTACATCTTGGCGGCGCTGTTCCAATTCGCGCCGCCAGACAGCCCAATCCATATCCCCCATAAGCTGATAGTATTCGTTCATCAGGCTAACTTGAAGTTCTTTGAGTCTGCCTTGCACTACGGCAATGGGATCCTGCTTCATGTTGAGAATCAGAAACATGATTACAAACAATGTGATGAATACGGCGGTGATAAACAGGGCTTTAAGTGAATCAGGCAGGTAGAATAATTTTTCCGGCACAACACGGCCAACATATATTCCATCGCTTGTTTTGGCGGACAGCAGAGCCAACGCTCCTGAACGCGGCCCGTAAATCCGGCTGCGTAAAATGCCGCCCGTTGACCAGATAGAAGATACAAGTTCTTTTACGGCTTGCAACTCAAGAGCCGGAATCCCGATTACAATGCCGTTTGGCTCTGAAATAACGGAAACATCTTCGCCTATCTTTATTTGAGCGTTTTCCATCAGGCGTTCACCGAAGGCGTTTATGGAGACAGAAAACAACGCTTCGCCGCGCCGTATGTCCATCGAGTCATAAAACGGATAGAAAAATATCAGCCGCTCATTCCCCCCGTCAAACACGATGCGCTGCATATTGATATTTGAAAGGAGCTGCTGGTCAAACGGAATATATCCCGCTGCCTCAGGGTAATTTTTATAAAAGACGGTATCGCCGGATGTTTGAATCTGGTCATCAGGATTTGTGGAATAATGCATACGGTTTCCAGCGGCATCAACGAAACGCACCCATTGAAGCCCCGGCATAGCTTCGCTTAACGAAGCGAAAATCCGCCCGCGTTCCCAAATATCATCGCTGCTCTGATTGACCCAGAAACTGTTCCTTATCGAGGACTCGCTCAAAACAGCGAGAAAACGCTGCTTTAACTGGTTCATGTAATTATCTACAATCTCTGTATCAGCCGTGAGTTCTTCCGTTAAATCATTTAGAATGGCTCTGTCGTAGAAGCGAGCTTCTATTATGTCAAAGAGTCTGGTAAACGATAGAAAACAAAAACCGGCAAATATAAGAACGCAAATAAGCAGGCTTACCGCGACTTTTCGCGCCATTTGCAATCACACCCTAAGTAAAAATTAGCGGAGGTATATATGTCATTTTAAAAATGTTTCGGAACAGCAGTCCGCCACGCCCAACCGCTACTAAACTGTACAGTAAAAACAAAGCGTATGGAAGTAGGATAGCCGTATTGGGTAATATTTTGACGCAGCCAGAGCTGCCATTGACAAACACGGCTCAACAGGGTAAGTTTATATCATGAATGCTATGGGTGTCATGCCCATAAACTCTCTGATACTTACCATGTCCATCCCTATGATGCTTTCAATGATGGTTCAAGCCTTATATAATATCATTGATAGTATTTTCGTAGCGCAAATAAGTGAAAATGCGTTGACGGCAGTGTCGCTTGCTTTTCCGGTGCAGGCGCTTATAATAGGTATCGCGGTAGGAACCGGCGTAGGAATAAACGCGCTGTTATCAAAAAGTTTAGGGGAACGTGACTTTGAAAAAGTGAATAAAACGGCGTCTAACGGAATATTTCTCGCGCTGGCAAGTTCCGTCATTTTTCTTGCTGCCGGTATTTTTCTTTCGGAAATTTATTTTAGGACGCAGACGGATATAAACGAAATCATTCGATATGGAAATGATTATCTTTCAATAATTTGTATTTTTTCTTTTACGGTTTTTAGTCAGATAACTTTTGAAAGACTGCTGTCATCAACCGGTAAAACTTTTTACGCGATGATTTCGCAGATGACGGGCGCGGTTGTAAATATCGCTCTTGATCCTGTATTTATTTTTGGAATGTTCGGGATTCCGCGCATGGGTGTTAAAGGCGCGGCAATCGCGACTATTATCGGGGAATGCTGCGGCACCCTCGCCGCTGTTATTTTTAATTTGAAAATAAATAAAGAGATTCATTTTTCGTTTAAAAATTTCAGGCCGGATGTTAAAATAATAAAATCAATCTACGCCGTGGGAGTCCCCTCGATACTAATGCAATGCGTGGGTTCGCTGATGATATACGGTTTAAACCGGATATTAATACGCTTTACATCCACCGCAAACGCAGTGTTCGGCGTATTTTTCCGCCTGCAAAGTTTTATATTCATGCCGGTATTCGGCATGAATAACGCGATAATTCCCATCATAGCGTTTAATTACGGCGCGCGCCACAAAGACCGAATAATAAAAACAATTAAATTGAGCTTGATTTATGCCGGCTGCATAATGTTTGTTGGCCTGCTGCTGTTTCAGCTTATACCGCAAAAAATGCTGATGCTGTTTAACGCAACTCCTGAAATGACGGCTATCGGAATTACCGCGTTTCGCATAATGAGCCTGATTTATATATTCGCCGGATTCTGCATAGTTTGCATATCTGTTTTACAGGCAATGGGAAACGCTGTACAGGGCTTGCTTGTTGTTTCAGCCCGCCAGCTTCTGGTTTTATTGCCCGCTGCATGGCTCTTATCGCTTACCGGTTCGCTTGACGCCGTATGGCTGTCGTTTCCAATAGCCGAGATAGTATCGTTGGCGGCCTCACTGTTTTTTATAAAACGAATGTTTGATACAAAACTGCGTAGCTTGTAAATCGCATAAACTTGCCCCAAATTTCAGATTTCTTACCTGTTTCAGGGTATATATTAAAGTTGTTCAAAAACTTCAATTTTTGAACAACTTCCGCTTAAAAACGGTAAAATGCCGCACATTTTGTACAGCTCCTACTGGCACTTTCAAGTTGAGATAAAAATGACGTATGACTCAGGACACGGTACGGATTGCCAGACGTTTATCCGGGCTCAGGGGTGGTGAAAAGTAGTAATATGACGGGAAAAGAAAATTGTACCGCCGGTTTACTATACAAGGGTCTGACCCCAGTTTCCAAACCCGCAGCATCCGGTACTCCAGCATCCTCACTACGAGGTCTGACCCCAGCCTCCAAACCCGCAGCATCCGGTACTCCAGCATCCTCACTACGAGGTCTGACCCCAGCCTCCAAACCCGCAGCGTCCGGTACTCCGGCATTCTTACTACGAGGTCTGACCCCAGTTTCCAAACCCGCAACATCCGGTACTCCTGCATCCTCACTACGAGGTCTGACCCCAGTTTCCAAACCCGCAGCATCCGGTACAACCCCCGTTGCTTCTTCATCCAGAACCGCGTCCTCATCCAATATTACCGACCAATACCGGTCTCCCCAGATATGTCCGGTTCGCCCCTCCTTCCGGTTATACCGTTGCGTAAACGTCTGCTTCAGCCACTTCATGATTGTAGGAAGCTCCAGTCCTCCCAGCGGCTTAATATAAAATTCAAGCCGGTCTTCCTCAAGAAGCAGCCCGCGAATCTCGAAAATGAACTTGATTTTTGTCTCATTCAATACACAGGCAAACATCGCCAGCGCATTGGATTGGCGGAACAAGGCTTCCCGGTTGTTGACGAGGGTGCGGATTTTATACCATGCCCCCAATTTTAACATTCGCAATGATCTCATACATATTGTATGACCTCCACGAGCCGGTTTGCTTTAATTCACGCCTTATAATGAGGGCTGTTTAAAATATTTTGTGGGCAAGTCTAGGGCAACGCTGATTAACTTGAAGCCTCGCCAGCATAGCTGGCGCATCATCGTTGCCCTAAGGAGCCAAGCTCATTTCATTACGCAAATGTGTCAACTTCGTTGACATTCGCATTAAAGTAGCACTGATTGCGTCAACTATGTTGACGAATGCGCACTCGCATAAATCAGCGTTGCCCTAGGGCAACGCTGATTAATTCTTTTATATGCCTGTTTTACGGCGTGAAAATGAATGAACACGCGCTGAAAACAGGTTTTTCTTGATTTAATCAGTGCTTCCCTAAGGATACAACCTTGATCATAA
This sequence comes from Treponema sp., assembly GCA_031284385.1. Next base: position 312 of record JAISZZ010000084.1, on the reverse strand, counting down.
CTTTGGGCATGGGGGGAACCATGCGAGCGAGAACTTTTGCTTGCTGAAGCTGCCGGCGTTTCTGTTTCACACGGTTTTGTATTTGTGGGATGAGCGGTACCGGGCAACCCGGAACCGGTCTGGACGCCATGACAATTTCTTTAGTGCGCTGAGATACATCTTCAGTCGTTTTCTCCATGAAAACTGGTCCGCTTTTATTCTTTTCGTCTGGGGAGATGCACCAGATGGGTGATACTTTGAATTCCTGAGCACAGCCCTACGGCTCTTGTACACATTTCTGTTTTCCGGTATACTGGTACAAAATCATTTAAG
>JAISZZ010000111.1 GCA_031284385.1 Treponema sp. | reverse complement strand
CTGCCTGCGGCAAACAGAAACGCCGCTGACACGGGCCGCAAACTGAGAAACTGGCGACAGTCTTTTTTGCCGCTGGTTATGACGCTTAATACGCGGGAATTTCTACGGGGGGGGGGGGGGCAAAGACGGGTATTAAATATACATACCGCACCCTGTACGCCTCATACAGGAACTGCCCAAAAAAAATTTGTTGCTTTATCACCGCGCTCATAGCGGACAGTATATACGCCGCTTTGAATGGGAGTCAATGGATTTGCACAAGAACTTTATAGGCGCTCTCCCAAGTCCAATGTCTTCGCCATCTCGTCTCGCATTTTCTTCATAAACCCATGAATTTTTCAAAATAAATGAATCGATATGCAAAAAACCGTTTATATAAATATGACGAGGTATTTATGTTTGTTATGACGTATAATCCTTTCGGTTATGAAGGAATAGTTATCAGAGTCGAGGCCGACATACGGCGGGGCATACCGGGTATCGATATAAGCGGACTGGCCGCCGGCGCGGTGCGAGAGGCACGGGAACGTGTGCGAGCGGCGTTTAGGAATTCCGGCTTTAAATTTCCGAATGACCGGATACTGATAAACCTTGCGCCCGCGGGTGTGCGGAAAGACGGAGCTGCGCTTGATTTAGCAATCGCTCTCGCGGTGATGGCCGCGGACGGCGTAATTCCCCCTGTGATGGATACGATGATCCTAGGTGAGCTTGAGCTTTCCGGCAGAGTACGGCCTGTGCGCGGAACGCTCGCCGCCGCCGCCGCGGGACTGGCTGCGGGTATCCGGGATTTCATCGTGCCGTCCGTAAACGTGGCGGAAGCCGCGATACTAGACGGTTGCAATGTTACCGGAGTTGATACGTTGGAAGACGCGGTAAACGCCATTCGTTATCTGCGTGAACATGGTAAACTCCCCGAACCCGATGAATCCGGCGCTAAGTCGAACAGCGAATACACTGATTATGCAGGCGAATCCGCCGCCAATGAATACGCGCCTTCTTTTGGGGATGTTAAGGGGCAAACGCGATATAAGCGCGCACTGGAGATAACCGCCGCCGGATCTCATAATTTGCTTGTTTTCGGACCGCCCGGCTGCGGCAAGACGATGTTGGCGCGGCGTTTGCCATCAATTATGCCAAACTTAACGCAGGACGAGGCAATAACCGTAACCCGATTGCACAGCCTTGCCGGTCTTACGTTAAACAGTTTGATATACAAACCGCCGTTTCGTTCCCCGCATCACTCAGCGAGTGCTGAGGGTATTTTGGGCGGCGGACGTTCCGTGCGTCCCGGTGAGATAAGCCTTTCACACATGGGAGTTTTATTTCTTGACGAAGCACCCGAATTCAAGGCGAATGTGCTGCAATCACTGCGGGAGCCACTCGAAGACAAGATAATAACCATATCACGGGCGGAAGGCTCTGTCAGACTGCCGGCTGATTTTCAGCTTGTTATGGCGGCCAATCCGTGTCCGTGCGGCAGATTAGGTATGAAGACGGATGCCGCCGGCGCGAGTTGTTACTGTTCGGGCGATGAAATATCCCGTTATTGGCGAAAGTTTGGCGGCGCTCTGCTTGACCGTATGGAATTACGGGTGGCGGTAAATATGCCGGGGGTTTCGGCGTTGAGCGGCGGTGCGGAAGAATCCGGCGAAGTGGTGGCCGAGCGTGTGAAGCTGGCGGTAAATATTCAACGGGAACGCTTTTCCGGCATGGAGTTCAGGCGTAACTCTGGCATGAATGTTGCTTTCTTAGAGAAATACTGTCAACTAGACAAAAATGCGATGAACGCTTTTACAAAAGCCATAGAAAAACTCGGCATCTCTGGACGCGCCTACCATGGCATACTCCGTGTCGCCCGAACCATTGCGGATCTGGAGGCGGCGGACACGATAAGCGCCGAACACATCGTGGAAGCAGTTCAACACCGAAGATACGGGGATGATCCATACGATGTATTTTCAGTATGATTTACTAAGCCCGCTATAAACTGCCCCGCCATATCGATTCCATGGCGGTATTATCGTCTATAAACCAAGTGTGCGGCGGTTTGCCATGTCTTTATGAACGGCTCAATTTCGGCACGGACTCGCTTCAAGAAAATTATATCGCCGGACGAAGGCCGCGCTCCGCCTGCGCCGGCGCAGTCTGGGAAATGCGCCCAAAGGTATGAAGCCGAATCAAGCAGACTGTCTAGCCTACCGGCGCGGGCTTTCGTCCCGCCTTTCAATATACCGAGCAATTCATATAGTGTCCGTTGTTCCTCATTGATGAACGTTTGAATCAGATGCGCCCTTGACTTGCCGGAAACACGGGGGTTATCCCTGCGAGATGCCGCCGAAAATGGAGCTGGGACAGGGGGCGGATGATTTCGTATTTCCCGCATCATTTCATCAAATGAAAGCGCCGGCACGCCAAGCGGCAGGCCGCCGCCCGCCACCGCGAAAACACGTCCTCGTCCTGAAAATTCCGCCTCAAACATATCGCGGTAATTTTCCATAGCTGGATCGCTAAGCAGGCCGGCGCTGCCGCAGTAAACGGCACTTGCCTGCCGCGCACGAAACGCTGCGGCGGTGGGATAAAGCCCGCCAAAACGTGTGTGCCGCCTCAAGGATTCACTGTGAGATGGACTTCCACGGCAATGATACTTGTCAAACGTAAACGAAAAATCTATTCCCGCCGTAAAAATAGCTCCGGTTCCTAGCATGAGAGCAAGGTTTACGGCGCTTAAACTAACGGAACCAAGCGGCGGCAGTTCTGCCGGCATGATTCCAAGCGTAAAAAGACGTTCAAATATGCTCAATTCCGTCCAACGTGTCCAAAAAGGATAGGTCTGCCCTCCTAAAAGCCCGCTTACGGCAGGAAGTCCGGACATATCCATCGCCACTGGAATACGCCAATCGCCCATTCCATTAAAATCCCGCAAATTCCAATGCTGAGCCTCGAGCGCGACGACAAGGTCTGGTTTTATATTTCTGTCCCTAAGCGGGCGCAAAGCGGTATCAACGCAAAGTATGCGGCAGGTTTCAGGCGGCGGTTCGCATTTCAATCTGTCAAGAAAATCGTCAAGCGAAGGCCCCGCGCCAAGTACAATTACAGGACTGTTTCCAAAATCGAGAGTTTCAATTCCTGTACCGGCGGCAAGAAGTCCGAGATTGCGAATTGCGTTTCTGATATAAAGGCGGCCAAGTTTTGTAAGCGTCATCGCGTTTGACCACTCTGTCGCGATACCACGCCGCAAAATGTCCGCCGCTTCATCGTAAAAAGTTGTGTTGAGCTGCCAGCCGCCGGTTAAACGCAACGTTTTCACGCGCCTGAAACGCCGCTGCCCCCATGTCCGGTTCACAAATAAACGCACTGCCGCCGGATTTTCCGTCTGTATGAAACGAAATCGCTCACTTGTTGACGCTTCCAACCTACGGATGTATTCACGGGAAATGCCGGCAAGCGCTTTGTCCGCTTCGATGCCGAGCAACGCCGAATCATGTGGCAAGTTCTCCATTATGAGTGGAATTCCGTAACCAAGCAATGGAGAGGGAACGAGATACAGTGTTTTTCCGGCGAGCGGGAAAGCGGCGGAGGCGGCGCGTTCAGCCTGTTTTATGGGGTCAATCCGCGAAAGCAATGTTTTACCATGATAGCAAACGTAAAAACCCCGCCCCGCTTGCTCTAAGCGGGGCGCTTCCTCCACAAAAGCGACAGGCAAATAAACTAATTAGCAAACAGACGCAGGTACGTATTTATGAATCTGTCGTCAAGTTTTTTGCTTGTCAGGATAGCGTTAATGATGTTCTGCTGAGTCTCGTTTTTGAACCACTCATCCAAAAAGTAACGTTTGCTGTTGTCTATTGCCGTTAAATCATTTTCTATTTCTTCTTCGGGGTACAGAACAACTATAATGTCGTCGCCGCCGTTTAACACTATGGGGCGGGAGGGTTCGCCGACAGGTGTTGAGAAAGCGGCTCGCCAGAAATTTTCGTCACTGGAAGCGTTTCGTAGTCCGGGTGTCTGAGATGAGCCGGAAGAATTCAGTGTGGGAAATAATGCGCTATCGCCATAATTAACTGGAACAGCGCCAAATTCATAAACTTCTATGTTCCGGTCTGAAGCTGCCCTGTCAAAACCAAGCGAACGTGCCTGTTGCGTAAAATTTTCGGCATAATTTATCAACCAGTCTTCTATTATACCGCGCTCGTTGTCCATTAAATAGTCGCGTATTTTGCTCAGAGCCGCAGTATCTTGTAGATCAGACGGACGGGATGCCTCGTTTGCACGGAAAATGATCCAGCCTTCGGGAAGTTTAATCACATCGCTTGTCTCTCCGGCGGCCAGATTCACCACAGATTTCCACTGTTCCACATTCACTATATTTGATGAAAGTTCAAACGCCATTCTAACGCCGGCATCGCCGCCACGGTCTGCATACGTGTCTTCTGACTGGGTTCGCGCAGCGTCTTCGAATGTGATATCGTTGGAACGTATCTTGTCAAGGATAGACTGCGCTTCCCGCTCGCCGCTCAAAACCGTTATTTGCGAAAGGTACACTGTTTTAAAAGTGTCGGGATTTTTATTGGCGTAAACGGCTATCTCGCCGTCCGGGAAAGAAGCGTACGGAAACGCCGTCATCTTGAATTTTCGCTGTAAACCGGCCATTTGACCTATAAAACCAGCCTCTTCTTCCGAAGATTTTATTGTCCCCGCATCTTCGCGGTAACGCTCTACAATCATATCGTTACGCATATCTTGCCACATTTTCATCTGCGTGGAAGCGTCAAGTTTATTGTACAGTACCGCTGAAAAACGTCCGTTTTCCTGAAATTGCGGAAGGGCGGCCACCTTTGTGTCCACGAAATCTTTAGATGGAGTATAACCGGATTTTTCCATTATATCCAAAATGGCTACACGCGACACTGTTGCCTCAAAAGCGTTGCGCCATATCTGATAATCGCTCATCTGATAATACTGGGACAAGTGAGAATACTGTTCTCTCATATTCGCAAAAAAACCGCCGGACGAATACGTTATTGGTTTTTTACCCCATGAACCGAAATCCAATTGGGAAGAACCGGCGCTTTCGGGAACGATGGCAGGGACCAAAACAAACGCCACAATTACTATGATAAGCACAAACACTGTCCCGATAAAAATTAACGGATGCTGTTTGAAACGTCTTTCAATGTCAGTTTGTCCCGAAACTTCCTGTTTTTTGCTATGTATACCGGATTTTTTTTCAGCCATGAAACGCCCCGTTTAGCCTTTGTCGCCAGTTTTTGCGTCTTTGGCAACGGCCTCCGGTACAGCCGCGTCTTCGGCATTTTCGGTTGTGGCAACAGCCTCAGATTTGGCAAACTTTACCAGCGCTATAACCTGATCTTCGGCGGAAATTAGTTTGACACCTTCTCCCAAAGCCAGATCGCGGACATGGATAGACTGGTTTACGCCTAACTGCGAAATGTCAACATTAACGCGCTCGGGAAGGTCTTTTGGAAGACATTCAACCTCAATGTCGTGCAACGGCGTTTCAAGAATACCGCCATCCCGTACGCCTACAGGATTGCCGGTAATACGCAGAGAAACGCGGGCGCGTAGCAGTTTACCCATCTCAATTTCATAAAAATCAACGTGAAGGATGTTACCATCCTGAATGTTCCGCTGGGTTGATTTAACAAAAGCGTCGTGCATGGAGCCGTCCACGTCAACCTTAACGATGGTACTCTCGGAAATATTCCGCAAATGCCCTGACAACTCGCGTCCATCAAGGTCTATCGCTATAGTTACGCCTTTACCGTATATCACACCAGGAACCCGCCCCTGCTTCCGCAGGCGCGCGGACTTCGCGGAACCAAAATCCGTCCTTGTTTTGGCGGAAAAAACAACATTACTCATAAATTTGAACTCCTTAAGCCAGTGTACCTTGAATTATGGTATTATACAGCCTAAAAATTGTCTAGTCACCGCAGCTTTTCCCAGCAATTTTACATTCAATGAATACGGGCTTTCATGCTCAACTCCCTTCACAATCCATGTAATCAACGGATTATGTGGCAGGTTGGGGGGTAGCGTAAGACGGTGCAGCCGGCTGCAGCGAGGGGGGCGCGACGGTAATGCGGCTATATGCCGCAAAAGGCATGGAAATAGCGCCCCCCTCATGATTTTTCTCCTCAGCGGATGAGCTGGACTTATATAGGAAGCACCGGCTGTATCAACATAGCCGGCACATTCGCATAAATCAGCGCTTCCGTTATAGAAGTTATAAAAATTAGCTGTTACCAGCCGTACAAGTCGTCCGAAAGTTTAAATACTATCACGTTTTGTAAACGCGCTATACAGCCTTCCGCAGGGTAAGACGGCAGGTACTGCCATGCCTGCAACGCTTCATTAAGCTGCGCCTCGTTTGGGAATGGATAGTTAAGACCTATAGTCCGCATGAAACTGAGGCCGTCAATCGGCGAACTCGTCCATGCGCCCTGCAAGCCCCAGAATGACCGCCCCACGATTTCACCTTCGATAAAGTTTCTTTTAAATTTATTGGCGGCGCGAATCTTACCAACAAATACCACCGGAATCGTATTTCCCGCATCCTCAAAAGGCTCAAGCCTCCGCGCAAAATCTCCGGCAAGCCGCACATCCTCCTGATACCGCATATAATCAGAATAGTACATCTGAGAGCCAATCTGGGACTGACGCATGGCAATAATGAGGGCAGCCGCGAACACTATATAACTCAAAACTTTAAATTTTTTACAGTGAATTATTATATAATACAGCATAAAACCTGCCGCGAACGGAAGCGCGTACTGTGAGCGAAGAGGCGGTGAGTATGCGCCCGCGATAGGAAGCACACAAAATGTCAGCGGAACGCCCACCAAGGCCAGAATGTAAAGTGCCCGCCGTCCCGGTTTAATCTGCTTAAAAGCGGCGAAAACTCCAAACGCTAAAAACAATACAATTTCCGGCAGAAGATAATTAAAACTTGAAATACGGGATCTTCCAAGCATAAGATTAAAAAAGTAATTTTTTATTGCTCCAATATTTGATGATGCCGGATCCTTGCCCCACCGTATCATTCTGTCTATATAACCGTTTTGTTGAGTTTTATGTATTATCAACATCAATCTGTTAATCGCTAAATACAGGACTAACGCGATAAGCACGGTAACAAACAGTTTTAGGCATAAAAACCCGTAAAACTTTTTATCGTAATCTGAATTTTCCTGAATAAGAACGAACGCTATAAATATACACAAACAGAACAGCAGTAACATAGATTGGTAGCTGGCAACAACTAGAAGCGTTATTATAAACGCGGCAATAATTTTCCATTTTTCATCATCAAGAAATCCCTTGTAAAAAAGGTATGTAGTTATAGGACATATAAAAAGAAAGAATTGCGTACCCCAGCCAAAAAAATAAAACATCTCAATCCAAACCTGCATTGTTGAGAATATTACCGCAAACGGAATGAGGTTATTGTTGGTACCAGTTTTGTTTGAGAATATGTTTATGAAATAGCACCATTCGACAGCAACCAGCCAGAACAAACAAAAGCCTGAAAAAAACGCCAGCCACGGATTAGATTCCTTAGCGCTAAGGAAGCTAAAAACCAGACCCAGTATATCGCCGCCCCACCGCCCCATGACGGCACCCGTGCCGCGTGGAGCGTTTGGGTTGTAGCCATAGCCCGCCATAACCAGTTCCATATCGATACCGATGCTGTAAAACCAAAGTTTTATTCCGTAAGTAGAAAATATAAAAAGCGTTACAATCGCAATCAAAGGCAGATTATCGCGGCAAAAATTTAAAAAACTGTTTATGCCGGCTTTTTCCTTAAAATACCCGATTCGCTTGGAATCATCTGATTTAAATATGGATGCAATATTATAAAAAATTGTGTTACCGTCCATGAGCATACTCCTGATTTTATATTTGGCTTGTTCGATAACCAACAGGTTATCGAACAAGCCTCGCAAAATGCTAAGCATTTCGCTTCATTTCAACAAAAATTTTCTAGCCGCCGACTTATGAACATTCACATTCGCCAACATAGCTGCCCTAAGAAGCAAGCTCATTACATTACGCAAATGTGTCAACTTCGTTGACATTCGCATTAAAGCAGCGCCGCATAAATCAGTGCTTCCCTAGGGAACTACTGATTAATTGCGGGGAACGGTTTTGGGGGTGGTTTATCGGACAAAAAAATGAAATACGCCCCTATAACCGGCTTTCTTACCCCCTTTAACAGGGCTTTTTACCCTC
>JAISZZ010000082.1 GCA_031284385.1 Treponema sp. | reverse complement strand
ATCACTTTCATCCAAGTGTAACAGGATATTCGCCCTAATAATCTGTCTTGCCGGATGACTGCCCTTTTTCGTTATGTCCAGAAGCCGCTTCTTTTCCGCTTCCGTGAGCCTCACATGATATTTCTTTTGTCTCATTTTTACCCTCTCCTGCTTGGGTGAGTATAATATAATCTGTTTGACATTTACAAGGTACTAGTTATTTTCGATCATTTGGTATGGATTTCGGATTCATGGAAGTATATATTCGTTCCAGCCCCATGCAATATATAACGACACCGCATTTATGAATATTCACCCCTATAAACTCGTTGATAATGGATTGTACCGGAGAATGGACACATCAACAGGTAGCAGACTCGTATAAACAGGCAAAACGAGTGGCCGATTAGCCGGCATTACAGAAATCGCCTTCCCCGCCTTAAAAAGCGAATATTGCTTAAACATTTCACATATTTACAAAAAATATCAGTCCCCTCACTAAAGGAACATCGATTCCTGCTAATGTCAATTAAGTTGACATATTTGCGTAGCAAACCCATCTACTACCATTTTTTGTTGGTGTTGCCAATTCTAAGTGCCTTAAAGTATATGTACGGCAACCTTTGCGGCGGAGTATTTAGAGCCCACTACGAATGAGCCTCCGTGCGGCAAGCGCGCAAAATTTACCGCGCGGTATCTTAAGCGTTGTATTAGTTTGAACGGAGTCTGAGTTTGCGCTCCGCGCAAACTTCGGGTGCGGAAATTTATTATACCGTCTGGTTTAATACCAAATCTCTGTAGGCGTTGCATTACTTGAGCCGCGGCAAGCGTACAAACAAGTTTGTGGCGGGGTATTAAACCAGATATTGCAGAATAAAGTGGGCTCGTCCCTTAAAGCAACACTGATGCCTCAACGCAGTTGGCCGCCAATTGTCGCGGTTGTAAGTTAATCAGTGTTGCCCTAGACATTTTACAATAGATCATTCATTGTAAATTATTATGAGTATAAAAACAAAAGTATTTGATTTTCTTGCTTCCGGCGAAGAAGTTCACTTCTACATACTTCAAGAAGGGGAAATGTCCCTCATGCTTACATCTTTAGGAGCTTCTTTCGTGTCGTTGATTGTACCATCCTCCCAAAAAGGGCCGTGCGATGTCTGCCTAGGCTATTCTACACTGGAAGCATACACACGGAATAAAACTTTTCAAGGCGCAACAATAGGGCGTTTCGCCAACAGAATCGGGGGTTGTACTTTTACGCTTAATGGTAATACATACAAATTGTACGACAATGATGCCGGGAACTCTTTACACGGCGGCAGACGCGGTTTTGATAAACTTGTTTGGAAATCCTACCAGCATATAGAAACTAATGGTTCCTATGTAACGTTTAAGCTAAGTAGTCCCGCCAACGACGAAGGCTACCCGGGAAATCTTGACGCTTCGGTTACTTATGGTCTCACCAAATCTAATGAAGTCACGGCTGAGTACAAAGCAACGCTCGATTCACCATGTCCTATAAATATAACAAATCACTCATACTTTAACCTTGCCGGTGAAGGATGCGGAAACATTCTTTCCCATAAGGCTCGTATCCACGCTTCTTTCTATGTTGAAGTCGATGCGAATCTAATACCGACAGGAAAATTACTGCCTGTTGCCGGTACACCTTTTGATTTCCGTGGACAAAAACCGTTTGCCCGTGACATAGCCGCCGCTGGAACAGGCTATGATCACTGTTACATAATCGACGGCGAACCCGGAATATTGCGACCATGCGCCGAAGTCTTTGAAGAAAGTACTCATATAACGATGAGCGTTTCAACAACTCAACCCGGCTGTCAATTATATACTGGAAATTCCCTTGACGGCGTTATCGGCAAACCTGGTTCGATTTATAATAAACATACCGGCTTTTGCTTAGAAACCCAACATTTGCCTGATTCGCCCAACCATCCAGAATTTCCTTCCGCCATATTCGGCCCCAGCCGTCCATACCATGAAAAAACAGTTTTTACTTTTTCATGGTAATGTACGTTAAGCCTTAAGAAAACGATGAGTTGTACACATTTGCATAATTCATTGTTTTCCCAATGTCGTTCCGCCGCAAACTCATTTGCGGCGGGTTTTTAACGCAGCGAACTCGTAAGTATTCCTTTAAAAATCCAATTCATTTTTTGAAAATTTATGCTTTATCGCTGCCAATCTTGAATCTATGGTTCCTTTTGGAACACCCAATACCTTTGCCAAATCGCTATTCGTAGCTTCAATATGCATTGTTTTAAGGCGTTTTCGCATCTCTACCAAACGCTGTTTTCCACGCTCGAGTTGTCGTGAAAGCATCTCCTGTCTATATGCATCCTCACATCCATCAGCAAGCTGTTTCTCGTAATTTATGCAGCGATAGTATAGGGCATGTACAGAATTACTGAGTTTTTGCAGCTTTTCTATCTTTTTCATCCGTAAACGATGCAACGCATCTATCATTCCACCCAAAACATCCAGTTTTATACCGAGTGCAAGTGATGCTTTATGAAGTAATTTGTCAGACACATAGTAATACGACTTCAATAACACAAGCAGGGCGTTTTTGGGTGAACTTAGCTGAACTTTCTCCGATGGCTCATCTTCATTTTCATTTTCACCAGCATCATCATCTACTGATAATCCATTATTACAAGCATTCCAACAAACTTCCTCCATTGCAATTTGTTTTTTTAGCCTAACTTTATTAAACTTATAGGCATAACGAAGTGTTGCCGCGACATAAGCGTCAAACGTAGCGTATTCATCATCATAACGCTCTATTATGGGCCGTAAGCGTGGATAAAACCAACACAAAAAATCGATACGTTCACTGCGGTTTTTAAAATACAGTCCGTATTCATTGTTGCAGCTCTCCAAGATATACTCAAATATACCTGCTTCAAGATCGCGCACGTCTATGTTCCCAGATATATACTGCTGGTACAAAAACGTCAAAGGGTAATTGTCACTCATTACTTTCCTCCTGATGAGTTCATATATTCTTACCCTACTATTTCAAAAAAACTAATTTTTGATTTTTTTCTCCGCTGGTTTTTACACATTTGTCATATTTTCTTCAGGAATCCGTTTTTTTACCCAAAACAAACTGGAAACATGAATCTTTTTGAACGGTATTGCTTCCAAACCCTGCCACCACGAACCGCTCACCCATCGGCAATTCAAAGTATCGGCCCAGACAGACAGTAGTCCCCACGACAACAATGAAGATTTTCAAAAACGCCACAAAACCTGCGACAAAATCGTAAAAAGGGTAGTTGACATTTATTTAATGGTGGTGTAGGTTAGGAAAACCGCGTCAAATAACCGGCGTTTTTTACCACCGTCAAGGACAGATTTTCCTCTGTATCCGAAACAGCGGTAAAATTATCTTTATTTTTATAGTTTTTTTTCAAAAAAACGCCGAAAAAAGATAAAAGGTAGTTGACAAAGTTTTCACGCTTGTAGTAGTGTGGATACTGCGCCCATAAAAAAGGCTTTACAGCCGTGATAAT
>JAISZZ010000081.1 GCA_031284385.1 Treponema sp. | reverse complement strand
ATCACTTTCATCCAAGTGTAACAGGATATTCGCCCTAATAATCTGTCTTGCCGGATGGCTGCCCTTTTTCGTTATGTCTAGAAGTCGTTTCTTTTCCGCTTCCGTGAGCCTCACATGATATTTCTTTTGTCTCATTCTTGCCCTCTCCTGCTTGGGTGAATATAATATAATCTGTTTGACCTTTACAAGGTACTAGGTATTTGCTCATTTCATTACGCAAATACCACATTAAAGTAGCACTGATTCATTCTCGAGTGAATATATCAGTGCTTTCTTCGGCGATTTGCCGTAGAAAAATCCGGCCGCATCGGAAGCGTGGTTGAACGGCAAGATAACGGCAGCTTTGTTAATCGAAGCCTTCATAGCGAAGGCTTCTTTTTCCCCCTATAATCAGATCGAATACCAACCGCAGTATATGGCGTGAAACGGCGTTTGTTAATTTGGTATTTAAGGCTAATTTGAGTTTGCGGATACTTGAATATTACGAGCAGATAGCGAAACGTCTTGAATGTGAAAAACGAAAGCGGGGAATACGGTATCAGATGAGCAATGCTTATTAAGTTAGTGCATATGGGGGGGGGGATCGCCCGTTATTGACAACCTAAAAGCTCAAAGGATGTAACAACGAAATATATGCTAATGACGAAAAAACCAACGAGAGCAACGCCATTGACACGAGCAATAATGACTGTTCTGAAAAAATAGGCGATATTCTTTCGTTCTTACTGCGAAGTTTTATCATTTTTATCAGTATTATGGAAAAAAACGCGCTTAACGAGAAACAAAAAGACAGAGCCAACGCGTTAGCCGTCGTATCCGCCATGCGTAATGTGAGTATCAGCGCCGTTATTATCAGTCCTGAGTATGACGAATACAATGAAAATACCCTATTTTTGTTTATCTGATTAGGCATTATCAACGATAACAGGTTTTCAAATCCAAAAGTCAAGAATACGGTCAGCGGAAATATTACAAAATACTGTAAAAACCCCAAACCCAGCGGACTCAATATGAATGTGAAAATCAGCCATGAGACAAATATTGTGACAAACATAATCGATAGTTGAAGTAAACTGCTTGTTACCGTCTGTTTGCGGTCTTCAAAAATTTCTTTTACCCCAAGCCCGAATGTTAGGACTAGGTTAAACAAAAAAGCTGAAATAACGGCCAATATAATTAAATTGTTCATGCGCCCTACCTATTCTGTCTTGCCTGAAAGATTTTTGCCTTTTTCGAAATAACGGAGTATAACCAGTATGTAAGCCAGCAAGAAAAGCGCCCCTACGGAGCTTGAAATAAGCTGTATCGGGTAGGGATAACTGCCTTTTGTGTTGAATAATTCAATTATTCCGCGTTTTCCACCCGGAATCGAGAGTGTAGCGAAACCCAGCGGCTCCCGTATCAACGAGAAGGCAAGAATTAAACCCGCGATGGTCAACGGCTCAATCCACGCTTCCTGAAAAATTTCATCGGCGGGTTGATGTTCGAGCGAGCGGCAGAATTTGCCCCTCATGTAAAATACCGGCGACAACGCGCATATAAGGCTGGTTTCAAGCGCAAGCATGGGATTCAGCAGGTACAGCAAAAAGAAGTAAATGCTGCCGGCAAATGACGAAAGCAACACGTTAAGCATTCTGATTTTGCTTTTTGAGGAAATGCCGTGATGTCCGGTGCCTATGAACGCCGTAATTATGGATACCCAAAACAAGGAACCGGATGCGACTATCGCATAGGAAAACCGACTTCCGGCTATTATTAACAACGCTGTCCCGCTCATGGAAGATATGGATGAGTAAAAAATCCTGTTTATTTTGTGGGCTATACCGTCTGAAGTCAACATTTCATCCCCCTAGTCTATTTCTTTCCTGTTGAATTTGCCTCAAAACGGCGGCATTTTTCTCTATCCTGTCCATACATATACGCAGATACCCTGGATTCACGCGGGACATAATCCTGTCCGCGTTTACCGTCAACGGTACAAGAGTGCTGAGCCTGCCATCATTATCAATTATAGCCAGACATGGAGAAAAAATCCCCTCCATAATCAGCGGAAAGATTATAGCGTTCTCTTTGCTCGTCATCGTGTACCACATTCCAAGCTGCGATATATTACCCGGTATATGCCATGTCGAAACGGCACTTTCTATCCGCCTGCTTTCACCTATGCCGATTAGGTACTGATTCACTATTTTTATTGTTATGTCGCTGCGAAGATTCGCCGTTAGTCCCCAGATTAACGCGGCGGAAATAAGCAATATAGCCACCCATATCGAAAGAATTGATGTTTCACTCAGATTGATGAAAAACTTTTTTATTTTTTTAACAGAAAGCGCAATATACAAACGTGCATTTTCAATTTTCATCGTTACCCTCTGATTTCATTCTGCCGGATATATCGGTGTTACGTTGTTTTTTATGCTCGTAAATGCCGCGAATTTCCATACACCGTATCAACGGAACAGTGATGTTAAGCAGAGCGACTGCGAAGAACGCGCCATAAGGCTCATTTTTCATGTAACGGAAAAAGAATGAGAATACCGCCGCCGCCACAGCCACGAATGTTTTACCGTAACCGGATTTTGGGGAGGTAACGGGATCAGTCAACAGTAGGAACGCCGTTATCAAGGTGCCGCCCGAAAAGAGGCCGAATATTATATCTCCCTCGCAAATTCCGCCTCCGGTTGGCAAAGCGCCCGCCACTTTTATTAACAACAGGTAGACGGCAAGATATAACGCGGAGACAAAAAACCGGCTTATTCCTAACGCGACTATGAAAATGCTCCCCAAAAACAGAGCGTATACGCCCCTATCGCCAATTATTCCGGTTCCAGGCGACGCAAAAAAATCAAGGTATCCAGACGGCAATTCTACTTTGAAAAAAGAAAATATTGCGCTGTTTAGCGAGCTTGTTATCGTGTTTAAGGTTCGGGCAAAGCCGTTTTGCGTGAGTATTTCCCAAATTGAGCCGATTTTATGCCCGTCCCCGTTTGCGATTTTTGTTACGAGAAACGAGAGCGGCGAACCTGAGATTGCATCGTCAAAAACACCCGGCCATGAAAAGCGTAAAAAAAGCCAGCCTGAAACGGCGGGATTTAACCAGTTTGCACCTAGTCCGCCAAAGTTCATTTTTACAATAACTATCGCGAATACCACGCTTAAAGCGGTGAAAACCGGCGATATTTGGTTTGGCAGCATGAGACTTAAGATGAGTGCCGAAGCCGCCGCGCTGCCGTCGAATACAGTATGGCGTCCGGTTTTAAGCCCTATAAGAAATTCGGTTAGCAACGCGGCTGCAAGAGCCGTGAGCGACACATAGAGGGAGAGTCCGCTGTCTCCAATAGCGGATACAAGAATCGCTACAAACGCATAGACGCAGACAAACCACATACGCATATTGTAGGAATAGACAATGCTTATCTGCGGCGACTCAAAGAGCGCCGGCGTTTTATACGGCACTGGCGGCTCCTTTGAACGTAGACCGGATTATGGCGGTGCATAGCGGCAATTTTGACGGGCAGACTGTTTCGCAACAGCCGCAGCCTATACAGCGCAGAATCAAAGATATCATAGAATCGTCATGTTTACCGTTTTTTATCCGTTTGTACAGGTCTTCGGGGTCGAGTTCCACAGGGCAGACGATTCTACATTCGCCGCAGCCGATACAAGCCGCTTCCGGCAAAAAATTTCGCATAAATTTGAATATAGGCGGCGCTTGTTTTTTTCGCGCAAACGCGAATACGCCGCGGCTTGTTTTCAGTATGGGTTCATCCAAACTTACGACACGCCCCATGAGCGGCGAGCCTATCACAGCATAAGACGGAATGGACGAGTCCGCACCGTCCGGTTTCCCGCAGAAGCCGCCACATTCGGCGAAAATATCGCGCAGCCGGCTGCCTATACGTGCCCTAACTACGACACGGTGTTTCACTGCCGAGCCGCCTGCCGCAACATAGCGCTCAAGCGCAGGGGTATGTAACGCGACCGCATCGTAAATCGCCGCCATTGTAGCGGGTCCCAAAAACATTATGTCGCTTAAAGCAATCCCTTCTTTTTTTTCATACTTGCGGAGGACGGCTTCCATTTCGTAGTCGCTATGCTGAGGGTAGCGGGAACCTACAAGAACCATAAGCAGCGTAACCATGGAGGATACTGCGCTTTGCTTTGCCGCGGCGAACAGCGCCTCCCCCAGCTCTTTTTCGGCGGCTGAAACTGCAAGCAGCACGGTCGATGCTCCGGACGCACGGGCGGCTATCATACAGCCTTCGGCGACCGCTTCCATACGTTCCCTGCATAAACAGTAATCCGCCACAAGCCATGGATCGTCAAAAACGCATTTTAACACCATAGTAAGCGGCTTTTTGACGGTATAGTATTGGGAAAAAATATCGCACAGTGGACGCCCCAGCCCGTCCATCTCCGTTACCCCATACTCCTCCAGTAATAGTTTAATTTCAAACTGACTCAACCCTGTCCATTCGTGTTTGGTTTCCAGTTTACCGAGCCGGTTAAAACTGCCTTCGAGTCGTATCGCCAGCGCGTCCGACAGAAAATACTCACCCGGTTCCCATTTTATTGCTTTTATCAGCTTGCCGGGTATGGGCGAATGTATGTTTGATGATCCGGCATCCTGTTTACGCGCAATCAGCATACCTTCCTCGATATGCTGGCCAATTGATACTATGGGAAGTGAACGGCTGCCCGATTCGGTGGAGAGCGGGAGTATGGCTATTTCCGGTAAAAACGCGAGGCTGCTATGTTCGCGTTCCGGCGCAAAACTATCCTCAAACCTGATTCCATTCTTTGAAAATGAATAAACTTTCATGCCGTTATCCGTTGACTCATATATAATCTATTTCCAGCTTTTTTTCCATTACCGGACATCGCAAGGATTGAACTTGGAAAGTAGACTATCAATGCGATGAGTATAGCTGCTAAACCGCGGAGGTCGAAATCCGGCTGTATTAAAATTTCATCCTTTTGGTTAAGAAAAGCGAGCAGTTTTTCCAGCGGAAACGGTGGAATACCGCCATATTCTATTTCAAACGATGCCCGTACATCTATGGTACAAAGCAGGCCGTCAGAGCCGATTTCAAAGTTATTATAGACTGTAGCGTCCGTATCGCCGTCAATGTAGGTGAGTTTTTTGAACGCGAATGTCTTTTGAAAATTGATATGTTGCTCATAATCATTTACACCAATGGCTGGAACTTCAAATTTTTTTCCATCGTTAATCGGGATTATTTTAACTTGAGGCTGTATAAATAGAGGAAGCGCGAGCACTGCTGCCGCTGCCGCCGCGAATGGCAGTGTGGTAAAGCGCAATCGGCGTTTTATTTCCGGGTGCGGTTTTATGCTGATTGGGACAAAACGCACATGAGGCGCGTTCCTGCCGCCGGCTGGAGCGGTCTCCCGCCAAATGGAAACCGCTGAGCTTAAACAAAAGAAAAAAATGCCCAGCAAGGCATAAAACAGGTTGATTTTTCCGGTTACGCAGACTACCAAAAAAAGGGTAAATGCCGCGAGCGCGTATTTTTTTTCTTTAGACAAGTATTGTTTCGTGTATTCGATGAATGAAATTGAAAAAACGGATTTTCGGTCGAGACGCAGTTTTATGAAAACCGATGTAACCGGCGAGCGAAAATTGTGAAACAGATTTAGCATTATCAGTATCAACGCAAAACCCGCCGGTCCCTGACTCGCAAAAAGGACGCAAGCCGGCAATACCGCGGCAAACAGCAGCGGAAGCGCAAAATTTACACGAGTTTCTACAGCGGCGGGGTGGTTTCCGGCTGGCTTTGAAAACGATTTCTGGACACGGATTAAAAGCGCCAAACTTAGTATGGCTGACATTATAAAAATAAAGCTCCAGTTTGAATTCTGCCGCGAGTATGCGCTTGACATGATTGAAACGTACGGCGTATCTTCCAACGCGGTTTTGATGTACTGCTCAATTACAGCAGGATTTTGGGAGTGTATTGACGAGCGCGGAATATAGAAATACCGCCTGCCGTCACGCACAAAGAGCGTCCTGAGTTTTTGAGCGTAGCCATCGTTGCGCGGGTCGCTTTCAAGCAAAAAACCGGAAAACTCATCGAGCGGTACGCGCCGTAATTCCGTAAAATCGTTCACAAAAAACCATTGTGAAGATTCAGAGAGTGTATTTTTTATTCCGGCGGCGCTTAGCTTTTCCGCGACAGCCTTATCCTGAGTCTGTTCGCTTGTAACCAGCGTGATGTACGCGCCGCCTGTCGTGCTTTGCGTTTTTGGCGCGCCGCCGAATTTTACTACCGCGAGCGGCGATAAACATACAAGTATGGTTACCGGCAAGAGGACATCAAATTTTGTTAGGAATTTACCGTTAAAGATAGGCATAAGCCGCCGCGATAAAAAGACCTATGAAACAACCGACAACCACTTCCAGCGGTTTATGCCCCTGAATTTCTTTTACCGGATGATATTCCAGTTGAAAACGCTCTGAAAGGGCACGGCCTAATGAATTCAAGGTTTTAGCTTGTATACCGGAAGAATGTCGCACGCCTACGGCATCCCTCAGCACTATCATTGAAAAAAAGAGCGTAATTATGAATAATTTAGAGTTAAAGCCTTCTTGTATCGCCATTGTAACCGTCAAGGCGGAAACTGTAGCGGCATGACTTGACGGCATTCCTCCTGTTCGCCAAAAAAAGGCTTCCAGCAAATCCTTCCGGTTTCCTCTTGTTTTCTTTGTGATCGCTATGGCGAGTTTAATGAACTGGGCAAAAACAAAACTTGTCAACCCCGAAAGAAACAGCGGATTCTGGAGGAATAGTATTATTTTTCCAGAATTTCCGTAGATAACATTCATTAGTTTACGATTGTACAAGGACGCTTTTTTGTCAAGAAGGCTAAAACTGCGAGTCAGGCGAGATTCCATCCAAACCCGATAGACAGTCAGCCTATGCAGTCAGCTTAAGTCCGCCTACTGACTTGTTTTAATGTGGCCGCTGCGCTATAGTTTAAGCGGTTATGAAAGAGTTTAGGGGTATTCCGGTCTCAAAAGGTTTGGCTATTGGTAAGGCCTTACTGTATTTAGAAGACACCCTGCCAGAAATACCGCGTTACACTTTGAAAAAGACGCAGGTAAAAGGCGAATGGGAACGTTTTTTGTCAGCTACCAAAAGTATAACGGAAAAATTACGGCAGAAACTTACTGAAACGGTGGTCAAAGACAGCAAGGAGCGGCGAGGCATACTTGAAGCGCAGCTTTTAATGTTTGAAGACATTGATTTTCATGAAAATGTCAAACATGACATGGAAAATAAACTTCAAAATATTGAATGTGTCGTTTGGGATGTTTCGCAGGAAATAGCGCGAAAACTATTGTCCATGCCCAATGAGGAATTTAGGGCGAGGGCCGCCGATGTTTCAGGCATGGCGCAGGAACTTTTGAATACGCTGCTTTCGATACAATCAGTTTCGCTTGCCGGTCTTGATGAAGAAGTGATAATCGTGGCGCGGGATCTTTTGCCGTCTCAGGCGCTTGCCATGAACAAAAATTATGTAAAAGCCGTTGTTACAGATGCGGGCAGTCGCATATCGCACACCGCCATAATCGCACGAGCCTCCGAAATTCCGGCAGTCATGGGGCTTTCGTCCGGTTCTCTCCATATAAAATCAGGCGATACACTGATTGTTGACGGTAACAACGGGTTTGTATTCATTGATCCGGATGAAGAAACGCTCGCTCTGTACCGGAAGATGATAAAAGAAACCCATATCCAGGTTAAAGCGCTTAAACAACTTGGCAAACAGCTCGCCGTTACGACGGACGGCAGGCGTTTTACGTTAAAAGTGAATATGGAAACTCCCCAAGACATAAAAAAAGCCATATCTTACGGGGCGGAAGGCATCGGTCTTTACCGGTCGGAATTCACTTTTCTGGCGGACAGCGCGGCGGCGGACGAGGAGAGTCAGTACAAGACTTACAGCGAGATGTTAAAAGCCGCCAACGGACTGCCGGTTACGATACGCACCCTCGATGTGGGCGGCGATAAAATCATCCCGTCTTTGTTTCAAAATAACGCCGAAAAGAATCCGTTGCTTGGCTGGCGTTCCATACGTTTTAGTCTTTCAGTGCCCGGTATTTTCAAAACGCAGTTACGCGCTATACTTCGCGCCTCGGTTCACGGCAAAGTACGTGTAATGTTTCCGTTGATTTCCGGACTTGCGGAACTTGAGCAAGCCATTGAATTTTTGAACGAAGCGAAAGCCGAATGCGCCTCAAAAAAACAGCCGTTCAGTGATAATATTCCGGTTGGAATTATGATAGAAGTGCCGTCCGCCGCGATTATAGCGGACAGATTGATAAAAAAATCAGACTTTTTTTCGATAGGCACTAACGACCTTATACAGTATACGCTGGGGGTTGACCGCGGCAACGAAAAAGTGAGCTATCTGGCGCAGCCGAAACATCCCGCAATACTCCATCTTATAAAAATGGCAATAGATGCCGCGCATAAACATGGTAAACTGGTGTCGATGTGCGGAGAAATGGCGGGCGACACGAAACTTACACGTTTACTCATAGGGCTTGGGCTGGATGAATTCAGCATGAACACCGCCGCGCTTCCAGAAATTAAGCAAATAATCATGGAAAATTCTTTTGAGGAATGTCGAAAACTCGCGAAAAAAGCTCTTCTTTGCGCCAAACCCGAAGAAGTGATCAGTCTCCTATCTCGCCTGCCCGCCGGTGAAATAACGCGCCGTACGGCAAACCGCGCCCTAAAAGACGGCGTGGTTTCTTGATGTTTTTGCGGTCAGCGCCGCCTAGGCAGCTATTAAATATTGCATAGTTTTGGAGGATTCTTTTGAAAAGTAAAAAACCATCATTTACATTCGTGTTTACCATCATGTGTCTTGTTATAATACTTCTTGTTACAGGGGCATTGTCTTTTGTATCGGTTATCAACATCCGTAATATTTCACGGACGCAGATTGAGGCCGAGGTAAAAGGAAGTATCACCTACATGAATAGCAAAATAGACGATATAATTTCTTCCCATGTCGCCCTGCTGGAACATACCGTTGTAGGGGCAATTCCCTATATGCGAGAGGAAATTGTCGACAGGGACACACTCAGCCACTATTTTGATATGATGCAGGCGACGCTTGCAAACGTGCTTATGATTTACTGTACGAATAATGTCCGGTGGAACGGTCCGGACGGCTACTGCGCGTCAAGCACCGGCTGGATACCCGCCGATACTTGGAATAACCTTGAGCGCTCATGGTATCAGGACGCTAAAAAGGCTCAAGGCAAGGTCGCCTTCACTGCGCCCTACATAGACGCGGCAACGGGAAAACTGATTATAGCAATGGCAAGAACCGTGTACGATGAGGACGGGACGACTGATCTGGGTGTGGTATCTGAAAATGTTACAATCGCGTCACTGGGCGGCATCCTCACAGAGAATACCGCGTTGCAGGCGCAGGAAACATACCTCATCACCAAAGACGGCCTCTTTATGACTAACAACGACGAAAGCGCTGTTATGAAAAAGGACTTTTTTACCGAGATGGGGCTTGAAAGGTACCGGGGCGA
>JAISZZ010000080.1 GCA_031284385.1 Treponema sp. | reverse complement strand
GTCGCAGCCGTCCTGTATCTTAAGAAAAACACGGGAACGGAGCGCCGTTTTCGCCGCTTCAAACCGGAATGTATCATCCGTCCCGGAAAAACAAAACTTCTCCAACGCCGCCCCAAGCGACTCCGCGTTACGGATGCCGTCATGCGCCAGTCTGGACGGCATATCCATGATGGCGTTTTTTTGAATACCGGGAACAATGAATATCCGTTTTGACACCGAACCCTGCTGGATGGAATCATCCAGCGACTCAAGGTCATTCCTGTTCAATTCGGCATAACAACCCGTAACAAGGACGCAGCAATCCGGATTCCGGCGGAGCGCGGCGCGTATCATTCTGCGCCCCTTCTGTTCCGCTTTTGATGTTACGGCGCAGGTATTGACGATTAAAAGTCCGGCATCATTCTCGCTTGAAACTACAGGAAAACCCGCGTTACTAAACGCTGCGGCCATAGTTTCAGTCTCGGCCTGATTGAGTTTACATCCCAGCGTTTTAAACGCGACAGACAACAAGCAGGTTTCCAGAGGCGTGTTACTGGCGCAGGGCAAGCGCGGCGCGTACACGGGCAAGCCCACGCTGAGCGTCCGCTAACTGAGGGTCAAGCTGTAACGCCTTTTCGTAGACTGCGGCGGCTTCCCGCAATTCGCCGGAATTTTCCCGCGCATAGGCAAGCCGCGACTGCCATACTGCATTCCCCGGAACATAATGCAGGGCTGTCGACAACGCTATATCTGCGTGCCTAAAACGTCCCTGCCTTATATAAATTTCACCGCTGTAATAATAGGCCGCGTCAATGCGCTGTCCCTCAGGCGCAAGGTTTATGTACTCCTGAAAATATTTAAGAGCCTCGTTATTCCGTCCCTGAAAATAATCAATCTCGCCCATAATTTCCAGCAAACGCACATCGTACGGGCTTATTTCCAGTGCGGAAACCGCAAAAGAACGCGCCTCGTCAAAACGTCCTAACTTGATCAGACTCCAGCATACCACGACATACGAATCGATATTTTGCTTGTCCATCTCAATTTCATAACGGCATATATCGACGGCCGCGTTGTAATTGCCGGTACGGTACTCGGAAAGCGCGTCTGGTTTTATCTGCGCGTTCACGACTTCCGTAAAAAAACTTAAAAAAAGCGCTAACCAAGCAAAATGTGTCGTTCTCATGGCGCGGCAATTCATAAAGAAGCGCGCTCCATAGTGCATTTACCGTTGAACATACAGCCGGACTCCATATTGATTTCCGGAGCTACGACATTTCCTTCAAGTTTTCCGGTAAGGGTTATTTCGACACGTTCCGCCGCCGTTATATTCCCCTTTACCGCGCCCCTGATGATGACTCTGCCGGCCTTTATATCCGCTTCTACCAGCGCGTGTTCATCTATCAACAAAATGCCTTCCGCGTCTATCAGCCCGTTTATTTTACCTCGTACTAAAAATGATTTTTCAAAGTTCAACGTACCGGTAAAATCAATGTCCGGTGAAAGGACGGTATCAAAATCATCATCTTCAAGTACATCATTATGAATATCTGTCATATTTTCAATCTATCGAACCGTGCCACCATAGTAAAGTAGTCCGCAGAAATACCATGAATACATCGAACTATGAAATTATCCCACACACGCCGGTCTATGCCGATATTTTGTGCCTGCTGGTAAATTCTTTGTACTTTTTGGGGTCGGCTTTGAAAGCGACAATGGGCAGCGAGCTGTCGGAATGCGCCTTATCAAGAGCACATTCCACCTCGTTAAGAAAGTTTATCGCGTTGACGTTTCGTTCCGCCCGCGCCGAAAGCCCGATAAGAAGTTCGGCATAGATATCAGGCGGCCTTGTCTCGCGGGCTTGGCGGTGGAATTCTTTGGCCGCCGCGAAAACTTCGTCCAAACCGCTGTCTGGCGCTATGATATAGATTCCGTCCTGTCCGGCTTTTTCAAAAACACGACTGCCATACTTGAAAAATGCGGCGGCCTGCTGTATCAAAGGTTCTGTTTCTAGACCCGGTGCCGTCCATTCTATACTCAACAATGTAATATCATTGTCCGCCGTTTCGGATTTCTTGAGTTCTTGTTGAAGTATGTCTATGAATTCCGTGCCGTCGTCCATTTTATCAAAATTGTCAATTTCATACATAGCACTTGCCGCCGCAAGCAGGCCATTATTCATACTTGGCGTTTCGGCATCCGGCTCTTCATATACCGGCGTTTCGTCTACCGGTTCTATTTCCGGCGGCGATTCGGCTGTCTCAGTTTCGGCTTGAGTCGACGCAAGCAACGAATCAATTTCAATCGGCGTAGCTTCAGCGACGGCAAACGGAATTTCTCTGTCCGTGTCTGGTTTTTCGACGCGTTCCGGTTCTGTAAGTTCATGCGGCGTTTCGGTATCCGACCGTTCACCAGCGATTGCCGGTCTATCTGCGGAATACGCGCCGTCATCATCATTGCCGCCAATAATCGCATCGTCATTGGCGAGGTACCCGGTATCGCTTATAAGCAAGTCATCTTCATTAAACGCCGGCATTCCTGAGTTTTCAGTTTTTTTTTCAGAATCATTTGTCAGCGCGGCTGTTTTTGTCTGAACTGCCGGCGTTTCCGTATGTTTTCCAGTTTGAACAACGCTTACATCAATAATCAGCGTAGCAAACGCGGCCACGACAGCGATAAGTATCGCCAAAAGTGAAGAGCGCAGAACCGTGAGCAGAGTATTAAAGTTGATTACCGGCGAAACGGCGCTAATACTTGCGTTCAAATTACCTTCCACGCGGAGCGGAGATGTATGCGGGATATGGTAAAATTGTATCTGCTTGTTAAAATCGGGATAATCGCCTTTGTACGAGATAAGTCCGGGCTTTTTTTCAAAGGCCGCCCTGTTACTGTTTGGCCCGTAAATTATCAGCGCGTCAAGGGCTTTTGACATATCGAGCTGAGTTTTTATATCTTCAATATATTCATTGGTAAAAAGTCCTAGTGCGCCGGCGCGGACAGCAAAATCCGTCAAATCCGCAAATTCCTGTTGCGCTTCGAAACGCTGTTCGTTCACCGACTTGTATATCCGTATTCCTGCAAAAGCTGCCGCGCCAATGTACACGAGTATACACATAAACGCGATGACCGATTTGACATTTTGCCACATACTTTATTTTAGGCATTTTTACTGATAAAATGAAGAGGGGAAACGTATGGAGAGAAAAATGAGACTACCCGCCGGATGGTATCCGCAAAGCGGGGAAGAGATAGACGAGTATTTGCGCGATTCTTTTGATAAAAAATCCAGTGGGGCTAATGCCGTTATCGCGCCGCACGCCGGATGGTTTTTTTCGGGAAAGATTGCTGGTATAGCGGTTTCATCATTGAGGTCTGATGCCGATACGATTATTGTGGCGGGGGGACACCTTCCGGCAGGGTCACCAATTTTGTTTGCGGAGGAAGATGTCGTCTGCACTCCTATAGGTGAAATCAAGATTGACGGTGAGCTGCGTTCTTTAGTGAAAAAAGAATTGGAGTGTACCGGAATGGAGTTTTCCGCTGACAAATATACCGATAACACCGTAGAAGCGCTGTTGCCGGCTGTCCACCGCTTCTTTCCCAAGGCGCGTATTCTTTGGCTTAGGTTGGGAGCGGACAAGCTCGCATTTGCGATCGGCGGACTGATAGCCCGCGCCGCCGCCTCACTTAACCGGACGGCGGTGATGATAGGCTCAACCGACCTGACGCATTACGGTCCTAACTATGATTTTTATCCGAAAGGGCTTGGTGAACCGGCTATTGAATGGGTTAAAGATGTGAATGACAGGCGTTTCATCGAGGCTGTCATTGCCGGTGGCGAGTCGTCCGAAGATAATATAGATGAGGTACTTGAACGTGCGTTAAATGAAAAATCAGCTTGTTCGGCGGGGGCGGTGCTTTGCGCGATGGGTTTTAACGCGCAAATTCGTGAAACTATGAATGTTACGGAAGCACCGGAAGCGAAATTGCTGGCCTACACGACAAGCGCCGACATACTGCAAAAATCCGTATCCCGCGATCGCGCCGGCTTGGATTCATTCGTGGGTTACGCCGCCATCTCTTTTACATAACCGCCGGTAAGAGGCGGACCGCGGGGCAGGACGGCGCACCGTTAAGGCACTCGCCACTCCTTTATGTTGCGCTTCTCGTAGTCAAAACTTACCCCCACCTTGAATAACTGCTTGCCGCTGCCATGCCAAGGCAAAAGGTACTCTTTGCCGTCTATCTGCGCCAACGCCTCCTCAGCGCTCCCGTTCAGCTTGAACTCAAAGCAGTATACGTACTTCCTAGTCTCCACAAACGTGTCTATCCTACCGTCCGCAGTCTGTACTTCGGACAGGCAGAACAAGCCCATCATCCTGAATACCAGATGCACTATCGTGTGGTAATACTTTTCATCCTTCAAATGTATACCGTAAGGGATTGACGCGAATATCGCCCGCAGTCCGTTCATCGCCTTGTCCACATCGCCCCGCGATATTGCATCCACTATCGCCATCTTTGAATACTTGTTATTGCTGCCTTCAAGAAAATGATGCAACAGCGACTCGGCAAGAGCTGCCCGCACCTCCTCGTTGGGATAGTCCAGCGTGTACACCCCATTATCGCCGCAATCTGTTATCGTTAAATATCCAGATTGATACAGTACAGGCAGCGCGTCCATATTTCCCGCGTCAAACCTCTGAAATTCGGAAAAGGCAACCTCGTTTTTCTCCAGAGTGAGTATGTCTATCCGCTGTTCTTCCATCAGTTTTATCAAAAATGTTGGAGTCCCTGTCGCAAACCAGTATGTTTCAAAATCGCCATTGTTATCAAAATGATTTAGCAGGCCAAACGGGTTATACACGGTAAGTTCTTTCTTTGAAAACCTGTAGCCGTTATAGAAACGCTTTACTTTATCGAGATACTCCCGCCTGTCCATGCCGTTTTCACTTGTAATACGCTCGATTTCAGGCGCAAAGCAGCTTTCCATTTCGGCCTGCGTTATGCCGCAAATATCGCAGTAGGCGGGATTAAGAGAAATGTCTTTTAGGTTGTTTAACTGTGAAAAGATGCTGACCTGCGAAAACTTTGTAACGCCTGTAAGCAATGCGAAGCGAAGGTATTCATCGCTCGATTTAAGAACGCCGTAAAAGCCGCGAAGCTCATTCTTTAGGGTTTCGTGGATTTCGCGGTCGTTTATAGTGTCGAGCAGCGGTTTGTCGTACTCGTCGATTATCACGGCGGCTTTTTGATTATACGTGTTGCAACTTTCGGCTATTAGTTCCTGAAACTGGCCTGATATTGTGTCATCGGCTAACTT
>JAISZZ010000057.1 GCA_031284385.1 Treponema sp. | reverse complement strand
GATAAAGCCGTAGAAAAAGCCTATGGGCGTAATTTTGACGATGACGGTCAGCGTGTGGCGTACCTGTTTGAATTGTATCAAGAGTATTGCAGGGAATTAATTACTACTACAAAAAAGCGCGGCAAGGGCAGAAAAATATAATCTACCCCCCCCCCCCCAACATTCAACCCCTCCAAAACACAAGCGGAAATTATAAAGGTTCTTGGGCAAGTCCAATTTTAGGGATTAAATGTTGTTTCCACCGGAATTCTAACAAGATTCACGTAATGACCGGGGTAACGGGTAACAAAACGATTGAAGTTTGTTTCGGCGGCGCTCTCGAAAACTACCACATGAAAAGCGCCGCGCTCGTCAAAATAAGGCAGGAACGCCGCTATATGGAAATACTGTCGCATACGCGGTTTTGGCGGAAGCTCGTTATTTACGGCGCCTAGGTAAATTGTACCCGGCTCATTTATAGCGAGTGTGTACAACAGCGCCGGCAATCCTTTTACGCTAAATCCGGCATCGGGCAAAAAACCCGTGTAAGGCGCAGTACGGCTTGTTCCGCCGTCCCGCGCTATGATATTGGAAAATGGGCATTGTTCTACCTCAATATCTTTTAGGCCGGAAAAAGCGGGCGATTTTAGCGAGCTGTTTACTGTAGATGCAAGATTCCGTATCCAGTCAAGGCCAAAAAATGGGTCCCTCGAAGGCTCATAAGGCTCGGTGAACGAAGAACCGCGCTCCCCATAGGGCTGTTTCAGCATGGGTATTGATAACCGTTTGCCGGTTATAGGCCGCATTATCCCGTCAATAAGCCATTTAGCAAAACCGGAGCAGTTTAATCCCTGATTTTCTGTCTGCGGCATAAGGGAATTGATAAAGACATAATCGCCTGCCTCGCTGATAGCGCCGTCATCATTATAAGAAAGACCGGGAAGAAACCGTCTTACACGAGCTATAAGCGTGCGAATACTGCTGTAATCCTCAGATTTAGGCTCAAAGTACCGGAACAAGTCCCTGTTGTCAGCCGCCTGCAAAACATCATGCAACGGCGCGGTCAGCAATCGCTCAAGGTTCATAGGTACGCTAATCGATTGCGCCAAATAAGCGTCGTAAGCGACAACATCCATCGAACTTCGCCCGCTGTCCATGCCTTGAAACTGAATATAGATATAAGGGTCGCTGCGTGGAAATATGCGTATACGGCTCAGATTACCGTCCCTTATATTGCGGGTTATTACCCACGAACCTTGCGCCCAACCCGGAAAAGCGCCCCTATACTCACGCGCCAAAACTATCGCGAACTCGTCGCGCATCCTTTCCGAACGCAATTCAATTTCTTCTCCGTTTGGCAGCATCTCCAGCAGTCTGTTTTTTGCCAGCACGTTGGACGGCGTTTCTATAAACCACGAATCAAAAACTTTTCTGCGAATACTTACATCGTCAGGAATTTCGTTGACCGGCAGATCGAGCGCCATGAGGCAGGGCGGAGATGCCCAAAACAACAGCGCGAGAATCACGAATATTTTCAATTTTGGCAGAATACGCCTTTGTTTTTTTTGCATTTAGTTAATTATCGTTTTTTTTTGTAGAAAATTAAAGCAACCAGCATTATTGCGTGGTAATATATATGTGAAAACAATAAAATATGTCAGTATGTTACAGCGGGACGGGGTAGAAGATATGGGCAGCGGCGAGACCGCAAAAACCAGTCCGCCGCGCCTCATCAAAAAAGAGTCGCGTCCAAGGGAACGCTTGTTGAGCGAGGGGCCGCGGGCTCTTTCCGACAGGGAATTGCTGGCCGTAATCCTTAATACAGGGGTAAAAGGCAAAAATGCCGGTGCTTTAGCAAGAGAACTCCGCGAAAAGCTGGATGCGGACAAAGAAATTCCTTCGGTTAAGGAATTATCAAACATAATGGGAATAGGGGACAGCAAGGCTGCCACCATTGTAGCGATGCTGGAGTTTGGCAGAAGACGCTGGGGCTGCCGTGGGGTGCGCATAAAAAATGCGGCGGATATTTTCCCGTTAGTGCGGCACTATGCCGACTGTAAACAGGAACGGTTTATCTGCATATCGTTAAACGGCGCCCATGAGGTTCTTGCGGTCAGGGTAATTACAATAGGGCTTGTAAATAAAACCATCGTACATCCGCGGGAGGTTTTTGCGGATGTTATAGCGGACCGTGCGAGCGCCGTATGCGTGGCTCATAATCATCCATCCGGTGTAATGAAACCGTCAGATCAGGACGACTGCGTAACGAATTGTCTAATAAAAGCAGCCCGACTTCTCGGCATAAATTTTCTTGACCATCTGATTTTTTCAGAAACCGAATATTACAGTTACCGCAGCGCCGGTAAAATTCCATAGGCCGGCTCTGATTTATGCAAAGGTGCATTGTCAATGAAATGAGCATGCTGCTTAGAGCTGCGATGATGCGCCAACGCAGTTGACTGCCAGTTGCGTTGGCGCTGCCTCAAGTTAAATCAGCGCTGCCTTTACGAAACGTTTTTAATTCATGCTTGTTTATAATTTTTCTACCAATGTTTTGAAACGGTATTTCAATTAAATTATACGATACTGAGGAAACTGCTACTGACATCAGCGTGACAATTACAACTCTAATACAATAATTCAGTATTTGATTTTCAACATAATAAATAAAATTTATTTTATCCAATACCGCGAGTAAACCAAAATGACATAAATATATACTGAAACTAATTTTACCAATATACTTGAACAGAGGGTTTACAAATATTTTAAATTCTTTTTGACTTAACGCATAAGCGAACAGCGTAAAGCCTATTCCAAATAAAATATGTCCAGAATAGAATATGGCTTTTCCAATAAATAACTGCGCTAAAACACTGATACTTAGGAGCAGTAAAGGTAAGCTCGCGATTCTGTGGGGGGGGGGGGGGTATTTTCGTTTTCAAATACTAAAAAATATAGTATTATACCTAAGCAAAAAATTGGCAGTTGGTTTGGAAAATATTGATACCAATAATCATCAAATTGTCCGATGTCAATATTTGACGACAATAGCTTATTCATAAATGGGCGGATTGTGTTTGATATTAAGAAAAAAATTATCGCATGATTTATAGTTTTTATTTTTAGAAAAATTATTGGCAAGACTGCATAAAACATCATTTCTACTCCGACCGACCAGCCGCCGAGAACTAATGTGTTTATCCATGAAGCCCTAAACCCGTGCAAAAATAAAAAATGTAATAAAATATTTCCAACGTTTATCTCCCACCCCCATTCTGTCAGCATTTTCATCTTCCATTGCTGAAAACCAATGAAATCAACAATAATAGCAATATAAAACATCGGGGCGATTCTAAAAAAACGCCTAACAAAAAAGTTTTTTATTGGGTAATGTTCTTTGGCAAAGCGGCTTTTTAATGAAAGAAAAAGTGTAAACGCGCTCATTATATAAAATAACTGAACGCCATATTGGGAATTTTCTGATATATTCCTTAATATTTGCGGAACGTTAAAACTGCCATACTGTCTTGCGTGAACAGCGATTACCAAAAGAACCGCCAATCCGCGTAAAGCATCAACATAATCATAATGTCTATTTTCAATAGTATCGTTTTTTGCGATTAAAATACCCACCAAAGCCTCCTTTTTCAGCGGACTTGTTCAAGAACCTTATGGTTCTCTCACAAGTCGCAGCAAATGCGGCGCATTTTGCCGTTTTTGAACAACTCTAGGGCAACGCTGATTAACTTGAAGCCTCGCCAACTTCGTTGGCGAGGCTTCGCTGCCCTAAGGGAGCAAGCTCATTTCATTACGCAAATACGGCATTAAAGCAGCACTGATTGCGTCAACTATGTTGACGCAATCAGTGCTGCCCTAGTATTTCATTATTATCTGTCTTTTTCAAGACAACGCTGCCTTAAGGAAACGCTGATTAACCCGTTGCCGTTTATACGCTATGATGTATCAAAGGAGTTGCTATGCAAAAAATAGCCATGAAAACGCCGCTCGTAGAGATAGACGGCGATGAAATGACACATATACTGTGGGAACTTGTAAAAGAAAAGCTCATCCTGCCTTTTGTCGATTTAAAAACCGATTACTACAATTTGAGCATACAGAATCGTGATAAAACCGGCGACAAAGTTACATTGGAGGCGGCAAA
>JAISZZ010000168.1 GCA_031284385.1 Treponema sp. | reverse complement strand
CCGGCGGGGCGGCTTGTATATTGAGAATACTCCGCATAAGCGGAGTGTATTGAGAATCAATGTGTCTTGAGAATTAACGTGTGTTAAACGCGGAAAAAACCTAAGCCGTCCAAATGTGGACGTGCCGTAAAATACGGCGGGGGGGGGGGGGGTAATTTTAGGATGATTCGCGTATTCTGGCGCGAAAAGATTTTTTATTGACCGCATGAGAGCAGTATATCAAATTTAACGGGGTAAGTCAATGAAGAATTTGCGCCGCGCATTACCGCCGCCGCTATGCCTAATAATTAATCTAGGGCAAAATCAGGCCGCCGTGCCTGACCATCCTCCTGAATAGCGTCCGCGAAGTAACGCCAACTTAAATTCGCGTTACTTCGCGTAATTCGCGGACCCATTCCGGGGTAGGGGGGCTATTCGCGGCAGTCCTCAAGCTCTTTCAGCCGCCAATCTTCAAGAATAACGCTTAAATTTTTTTCCTGCGTGGGAATCACAAGCCCCTTGGGGCCGTTTTTAGCGCGGCGCAGGTATTTTACCCGCGTGTAAAATAGTTCACCCTTGCCGGAGTTTCTGCCCTTAGAATAGAACAGAGCGAGGTTCGCCGCGTCAAGAAGCACAGACAGCGGCACAGTTTTTCCTGAACGCTGCTTAATAAACACGTATGAACCGGCAAAATCGCGTACATGAAGCCATAAATCATTGCCTTTTACATGACGGCGAAGCAATTCATCGTTTTCTTTCGCGTCCCTGCCCACAATCAACAGCCATTCCCCCCGCCTGAACGTCAATCCGGGACGTTTATGACCGCCGTTTTTGGACGGCTCATGTCCCAAAACCTTGCTATTAATCAATTTTTGAAGGCGCAGCGGGTTTATTTCGTTCAAAAATCCAGCCAGCAGCTCTTTTTGGCGGACTATTCTTGCCTCCGTGCCGGTGATTTCGGCGCGTACGGAGGCAAGCCCATTTTTTGCCTTGCGATACTGGTCATAGTAAACCGCCGCGTTGTCCGCCGCATTTTTTTGAGGGTCAACCCTGATCCGTATTAAGCCGCCGCCCGAATAAAAATCCTCCGCCTCAATCCAGCCGCCGTCCACGCCGCGCGCGGACGATGTATCGAGGACAGCCATGTTAGCCATGATTATGTCGCCATACTCTTTTAGGCGGGCGGCATCCGCATAGTCCGCTTCTTTTTCACGGAGTTTTACCAGCGCCGCCTCAAGACGGCTTACGCTGCCTTCAAACTGTCGTGAAGCATCAGCGCGTAAGGCCTCAAGCGACAGAGACGCGCCCTGTTCGGCGTACCAGCGGTCAATTTTTTCGTTAAAACTCCCGTCCCCGTCCAGTTCGCGGACGGTGTACCGATCATCCTGTTTCACTCCGTCATGCCGGACAGCCTGTTCAGGACGATAGTATTCTCCGCCAATCTCGCCGCGTTTCGGCAGCCGGCGCATCGCGTCTATAATTTTACCGTCAGGCTCGCAAAGCAGCGCGTTAGCGGCGTTGGACCACAAACGGAAGTACAGCAGGTATCGAAGCTCGCCGCGCCGTATTGCAAAACGCACTATACGGTCATTTCCAAGTTGTACCGCCTCCTCTATCCAGCCATTTACGATGCGTGATTTAAGCAATTCGCCGAAGCGCAATGGTTTATCGCTTTTAGGGGCGGCGCGAAACGTCTCGTGCAGGCGGCAAACGCCGCTCCTTATCACGGCAAGCAATGTCTTCACGGCAAGCTGCCCGCACCCGCCGTTCCGTCCGTAAATGCTAAACGAGAGCACATCAAAATCGTTCTGATTCACCTTTTGAATCTGACTGCCGGATAAATTCAGCTCGGACAGTATAAGGTCTATCTCTTTCCAGTTTAACGACACGGCTCGCGACTCATTCGGAGGGATATTTTTTGTCAAAGAAATACTGATACTGCAATTTTGCCTGACGCAACAACATTTCCGAGCCATTAAGGATGCGGCAGCCTGAGGCGGCGGCGCGTTTTAAAAGAGCGGTACGTTCAGGCTTGTAGATAATATCCATCACAACCTCTTTACCTGTAAGTTCATAATCACGCAGCGGGTCGCTGTCAATGTCCGGTTCCATGCCGACAGACGTAGTTTGTACGATTATGTCGGAATACTTTTTGATACATTTCAGACTTTCTGGATCCAAGCTGCCGTACTCAAAATTGTAGCGGACGGCGAGCTGACCTGCGCGAAGTTTGCTTCTGTTGAGTATCAGCGCCTTACCCTTCAGCCTATAAATCTCGGCGGCCACGGCTCGCGCCGCCCCGCCCGCGCCGATTATCGTTACCCGTTTTCGCTTGAAATCCTTCCGCCCGATGAAATCCAGCAGCGATGCGGAAAAACCCGCCGTATCGGTATTATAGCCGCTCCAGCCGTTTCCGGTACGCACTATGGTATTGCAGGCACCGACAGATTGAACCTGTTCAGATACAAACGACAGATGATTCAGCACGGCCTCTTTATGCGGCACGGTAACGGAAGCGCCGAGCAAATTTACCTCGTCTGCGAGCCTAAAAAACGGGGCCGCCGTCTGTGAAGGGAATGGCACATAAACAGCATCCTTGTTCTCGCGTCCGAACACTCCGTTAAAGAACGGAGGGCTGGATGTCGCTTTCAGCGGATAACCGAGTATGCCGTACACTTCCGCATCTTTAGTGATTGAGCGGAAACGGTACAAATCCACAAGCTCAGAAGGGTCAAGCTGACCCGGAGCAGCTACAGGAAAGTCCGGCTCGCCCTTCACGGATGTATAACAAATGTATGAACCCAGTTTTTTAGACAAAATACGGCTGCAAACCGCGCTTTCTCCCATGCAAAGCAATATTTTATCCATGTCGCCAAGTTCCCGCGATATTTTGAAAAGCTGGGCTACATCGTCAAGGCTTTCCATATTGATGGCGGCCTTAACAATTTCGTCCCCAAAGCGGCACATTGATCGTATCCGTTCAATAAGTTTATCATGCGGCCCCTTAAAGCTGTGGAATGAGCGTATTATTCTTGTACCAAAAACGCGGGCGGCTTCTTCCAGACTAGATAGAGTCAAGTCTTCTTCCAAATCGACATAGGCGAAGTTATGCCGCACGTCCGCTTCGGCAAACGCCAGAGCCTTTGAAAAAAGTACGATGCGGGAACTTTCTCCGGCATCATACTGACCGCCGTCGCTCTTGCGGCGTATTGTCAGAATGACCGGCAAACCGGCAAGAGCGGGAAAACGCCGTATAGAAAAACGCTCTTCCTGCGAGAGGTAGTCTGCCCGCAGTTCCACCATATCGATATACGACCTATACTTATTGAGCATTTCCAAATCACGCTCTATAGTTTTTCCGGTTAAACATAGGCATATTTTTGTCATTCAATAATCCATCCTATATAAATAGATGGCGGACACTTTTCCGCCCTCGATATTGAAACGCCACTCCAGAGGCCAGCTTGAATCGCGCAACTTCGCCGATATATATTTTTCTTTATCCAGAGCTGACTCGCCTAGAACCAAAAGCACGGCGGCGCGAGGGTCGCCCTTGCTTATCCCGATGCCGTTTTCAAGACTGAGCTGCCAAACCTTGTCTTTGTAGATGTAAAAATCAACGCCGGAATACTCGAAAACAACATCGTCCTGCCAAGATTCAAGTCCACGTGATGCGTAAACTGAGTCAGGCGGCCCAAAATTTTCGATAAGCTCCGAAACGCTCATCCCGATAAAAATTACAGGATCGGTTTCCGCGGCAGGTTTCCGGTAAATATCACGATGTAACGCGGGTTCCGGCAATTGCTGTCCTTCCACCTCCGTCAGAAAAGCAAAAATAACACAAATTATTGTTAAAATCCGAAAAAAAACGCGGACTTTACGCCGCAAACGCCATTTTTGTTCAACCTGGAGGCCAGTCAAGTTTACGTCCACCCAAGACATGAATATGCAAATGGTCAACCGTCTGGCCGCCATCGCTCTTGCAGTTGACAACAAAACGCGCCCCGCCGCCGCCACATCCAAGCAAACTCGCCGTTTCCTGCGCCTTTAACAGCAATTTGCCCAACAGAATACCGTCTTCCGCGCCACATTCCATAATATTGTTTATATGCCGTTTTGGAATCACAAGAAAATGTATCGGCGCTTTAGGATCAATATCATGGAATACAAGCATATCATCATCCTCAAATATTTTATTTGACGGTATCGAGCCTTCTATAATTTTACAAAAAATACAATCACCCATATAATCCCAGACAATTCACTGTACGATGACATTCACTATACAATAAATCCGCTGTTAGGTATAGACAGACTGAACGCAGGCCGGCAATTTTACATTTATCCGCGACTGCCCACCGGCGAGTTTAACATACGCCGAATTTTGCTAGATTCACAATGATTTTACCCCCCCCCCCCCCTTATTGTAATACAGCGGCTTTTGCGGATATACTTTCAGGCGGCGTATCTACGGCGGGGAAAGGCGGGGATGGAAATATATGAAAACAGGTTCTTGTTATGAGATAAATTTTGGCGGCTTAACGACGCGGCTGGCCATATACGCTGTGAGGGCGGAACTTACCGGCGTATTGTTTGGCGGACTTGAATCGGACGCGGCGCGTGTAAACGCGCCGTTACGCGGCGATTCGCCTGAAGCGGAGGTTATTGAAGCGGCGCGGCGGCAAATCGAGGAGTACGCCGCGGGCAAACGCCGGAATTTTGACGTGCCGTTAAGACTGAGCGGTACCGATTTTCAGATGAGGGTATGGAACGCGCTGCTCGACATACCGTACGGAGAAACCCGCGTTTACCGCGACATAGCCCGCGCCGCCGGAAACGAAGCCGCCTGCCGTGCGGCAGGCGGCGCTATACACAACAACCCCATATCGATTATCGTACCTTGCCATAGAGTCATAGGCGCGGACGGCGGACTCACCGGATTTGGCGGCGGCATCCCGCTCAAAAAAACGCTGCTTCAGTTGGAGGGCGCAATTTAGAAACTACACAATGAAATAACACGGCCAAACGGTCATGTTATTTTGTACCGTTTCTTACGGTAACTCTAGTTTCTCGATTATAGTTTTTATGGCTTTTTTTACGCCCGTGTCGTCCGGCAATTCAATCAAGGGCCTGCCTTCGGCATCATATTCGTATACAAGGTCATCCTGCGGCAGAACGCCCAGCAATTTTAAGTTTTGCAGTTCGATTTCCTGTTTAACGCCGTCGCTCAGAACTCCGTTTGGGGCGCGGTTTACTATCAACAACACATCCTTTGCGTTCAAACTGAGTTCGCTTACCATCTTGGCGATGCGACCGACAGCCTGTATGCCGCGCCTCGAAGAATCGCTGACAAGCAGTATGAGGTCTACGGGCGGCAGAATACCTCGGCTTATGTGTTCAAGCCCTGCCTCGTTATCAACCACCATGTAGGCGTAATTCAAGTAGTACCGGCGTATCTGTTCACGCAAAATATCGTTGACAAAGCAGTAACAGCCCTTACTCTGGGTTCTGCCCATCACAAGCATATCAAAATGATCATGTTCTATCAGCGCGTCCGCGAACTTGTAATTCGCGTAATCCTGCTTGGACATTCCCAACGGGATGGGGCTTGGATCGGCCATTTCCGCGTGGGCGATTTCTTCGCGCAAATCGCCCAGTGTCAAAGCGACTTTGACTCCGAGAACCTCGTTCAAATTTGAATTGGCATCCGCATCAACGGCCAAAATCGGCTTTTTACCGGCCTTAATCAGATGATTTATAAAAAGCCCGCAAGTTGTAGTTTTTCCGACGCCGCCCTTTCCCGCAAACGCTACGGAATACGTCATGCGACTACCTGAAAACCGGCTTCCGTTACGGCGGCCTTGAGTGCGTCAAGCGTTACGCTGTCCGCGTGTTCAACTTCCGCTTTTTTCGCTTTTAGAATTACCTTGGCTTTTTTAACGCCGGCAACCGCCTGTAACGCTTCCGTTACGTGTTTTACGCAATGTTCGCAGGACATTCCCTCGACTGCTAATATGGTCTTCATAATTATTCTCCTTAAAAAAATTAATGCGGCGGATGCGGCCTATGCCCCGCCTTTGCTTTTAAACAGTATCATGCCTAAAACAGCTTACAAGATGATCGTTTACTATACCGGAGGCTTGCATAAAAGCGTAAATTATTGTTGGTCCGACATACGAGAAGCCTCTTTTTACCAGTATTTTGGATATTTGAGTGGACAGTGGAGTGGAAGATGGCACCTCTTTCATTGTTTTATAGTGATTGACCACCGGTTTACCTTCTACCCAGTCCCAAAGCCATGCTGAAAAATCGTGTCCCTGCTCCTTCATGGCGAGATATGCGCGGGCATTTTTTACCGCCGCCTCTATTTTCGAGCGGTTACGGATTATTTTATCGTTTTCCAACAGACGGTTAATGTCTTTTTCGCCGTAATTCGCTATGATTTCCGGTTTCATATTGTCAAACGCTTCACGGTAATCATCGCGCCGTTTCAAAATCGTAACCCACGAAAGCCCTGCCTGCGCCCCGTCAAGAATTAACGCTTCGAACAACTTTTCACTGTCATGCTGAGGCACTCCCCATTCCTCATCATGGTACCTCGTATACTTTTCATCGCCCGCACACCACGGGCACCTTATCAATTCCATAATAAACTATAATAAAATTCCGGCAACTGTCGCAAGGGTAGGGCAACGTCATTTAACTTAGCCGAACGGTGCGTGATAAAGGAAATCGTCGCTGAAAGCAGCCCTGAACATTTTACCGCAGACACCGAATCGTTTTTCAAGCACGATGGTCTTTCGCAGGAGGTGCAGTGCCGCTTTTTTCATCACATTCAGATTTTTCGCAACGTGGTTTGCCCTACCCGGCACACATCTTCCCCAAAACACACGTCCAAATACCAGCGCATACCGTTCTTGATTGACCAGCGCCCGCGGATGATGTGTCGACTTCTTCTGCATCCACCCTCCGGTTTCATTGCCTTCTCATAACGAGGCCGGTATTCTCTGGCTACCGCCTGTTTTTCTTTTATGTTCACCCCCATTCGGACACCCTCCTTCGAGCATCCTTATTCGCAGTGGGGGGGGGGGGGGTAATCCACGCCGTGCTGCGGCGCGGAGGTTCAGTAAAATTTGGGTCACATTTTCAATTTTGGGCAGGCCCC
>JAISZZ010000166.1 GCA_031284385.1 Treponema sp. | reverse complement strand
TGCTCGCGGGACTGTTGTCCGCAGTCTTTTACGCCGGAATTTACGGCAAAGCGCTTGGCGGCTACACGGGAGACGCGCTCGGCGCGGCGATAGAAACCGGCGAAGCAGTATATTTACTGCTTGCGTCGGCGGCTTTCAATTTCGCGTAAGGAACCGGTGCAGTTCCTAAGGCAGCGCTGAAGCCTGCGGGGTTTAACCGGTTAAAAGTTTGCGCACTTCAAAAACGTCTTTTGCGGATAGTAGGGCGCTGCGTAACTTGTTGTTTTTTAAACGCGAGCTAAAAAAAGAGAGCGTCCGCAAATAGAGCGTGTGCTGCGTGTACGCCGCCGCTATCATGATAAGAATACGGACAGGCTCATCATCAAGCGGCAGAAAGTCAACGATTGGAACACGGCTAATTCCGACAGATACGGCAAGGTCGCTGACAGAGGCAAGCCTGACATGAGGAATGGCAATGCCGCATCCTATCGCGGTGCTGATAAGATGCTCGCGCTCTAAAATCGCGTCATTCAGTTCTGCCGGATTCTTGATATACGCCGATGTGGCAAGATTGTCCGCCAAAGCCAAAAGAGCATCCCGCTTTTTTTCATAATTCAAAAAAACAATACGCTCCGGCAATATAATTTCGTCCGCCTGAACGGTCTGCCATTGTAAAAGTTTCTTTGAAGAGGAAAGCCGCTCACTTGCCCATTGCTCTATCGCATCTCTCTTGAAACGCCAAACAGTTCCAATTTTACCTGCCGGAATTTCGCCCGTCTGCGCCCAATCATATACGGCGCGTTCTGAGACTCGCAGGTATTTTGCAACCTCTTCTATCGTTAAAATATTTTCAATCATATTCATTCCTAATAAACGTGAGCCGCGATGATATTTTGAGATAGAAGCTGCGGCAACTTCGTTACCGGCCTCTCGCCCCAGCGCCCCCGCCGGAAAGCGGTTTTTCAAACTGTTAAACTCACGTTAATAACATTCAAAACTTTGACAAAAAACCGCAAGAAATGTCAATGGATATATTGGGCAATGGCCGCCGGACAACGTTTGCAATGCAAGCCGCTCTTGCAATGCAAGTTACTCTTGCAAAGAAAGCGTTAATTAGGGTAACTACGATGCGCCGGCACGGACTCAAGTAATCAGCGTTACTCAAGGGTTTCCCGCTGTGCAGGCTGAAACCGCTCAAGTTAAACTCAATGTTGACGATAGAGGCGGGCGGTGTCTCCACTACACAATTCATATTTAATTTGATAGCATAGTTACAATGAAGCGGCGTTTTCTATCTAAAATAGCTGGATTACTTTTTCTGTATTTTTGCCTTTTTGTGCTAGTCTCCCTTGTTCAATTTACCGAACATGACAGTTTTAGTAAACAGATTGGCGCTCTACACGTTGACGGCAGGTTAAAGAGGCCGCAGACCGCTTCGGAGGAGGAGCGTTCTGCCGCGAATCAGGGATACCTTCTGGAAGATGGGGCGCGGGCGGTTTTTGGCGGGCTGGAATTCTGGCTTGCAGGTAAATCCGGCGGAGGGCTGACATACATCAACTTGGACGGGTCAACTGTGGAATCGTACCCTGAAAGCGTGTCGTTTTCAAATGATGAGGCGCGGTTTCGACTTTCAGGCGGACAGGAGCTTGTATTTTATGTAAACAACGAAGCGGGCATGAAAGAGCTGATGTTAAGCGCGTTAATAAGCGGCGGCGTAAAAGAGATTCTCGTGCCGTTTAGAAGCGGCGGAAAGTCAAAATTTTACCGCAATGAATTAGGCGATCTGAGCGTAACTTATGGCGGAGAGAACTACACGTTTGAAGCCAGCAGCATCGACGAGGATGCCGGGATTATTTCGTTAAGCAGCACGGAACCCGTAGTGTTCTACCGCATTGTTCCGGTTGGAGATACCTTTAATCTTACCGAGTATATAACAGCCGGCGCGATGGAAAAATCTCTTTATAATGAGCAGGTTACACGCTGGCGCAACACTGCGTTTACAAATTGGGAGAGTCGCATAAGTTCCGGCAATCTTAATGAAAATGTGATAGTCGCGTACCTTGCCGAGGCGGCTGGGCGAGGCACGTTACGGAGTGCGTTTGATATGCTCCCCGCCGGATATGCTAGAAGCGAAAACCGCACGTTCCTTTCCGCGCCCTTTGCCGGCAGGCTGAACAGTTATTTGCGTGAATTTGTTATGTTTGAGCGCAATAGAATGTCCCGAATCACTTCGTACACGCAGACTGATCCCGCGGCGTTTCTGGCGGAGGAACGTGTTTTTGAGTATTTGGCGCGGCGGGGCAATGAAGAGCTTTTTAACACTGGAATTGATTATATTAGCAAGCTGAATCCCGCCTCCATTGACCTTGACCTGTGCGCCGGAATTTTTGAAGGATGGCTGACATGGAGTAAGTGGCGCGGCAATGATGAAAATCCGTTTGAGGCGTTGATTCCAAAGGCACGGTCTGTAGTCGTGACTCATATTAAAAAAGATCGAGCCAATGCCGGCATTTTTGTTATTGATGAAACCGTCGATGTGCTTTACAACATCCGGCTTGGTGCCGCCCTCATAGCCTACGGTGAAGAAGCCAATAACAACGGGTGGTCCGCGATGGGACGCTCCATAGCGCTGTCAGTTCTTTCGCTTTTTGGAGAGGATTCGTCAGTGAGCGCCCATCTCGTGTTATCTGAGGCTGGCTCGTTTGTACCATCCCCGCAGGCAAATTCCCTGACTTCCGCCGAGATATACGCCGGACTCGGAATTTCCGACTTTTACCCGCACGCATTTGGGGAGGGACAGGCAAATAATGGCGTTTGGCTTTGGACTGTTTCGCCGGAAATAAGCGCATCGCTTCAAAACAGCATTTTAGATTTTGGCATTACTTTCCCGATAGGCGAGGCGCACTATGTTTACATATTTAATGTTCAGCCTTTTTCCAAAATCCAGCTTCGCAATATTGATTACCGCTCGGATCCCCAGTTTGAACAGTACAATGCGCCGGGCTGGCTGTACTCCGCCGGTGAAAAAGTCCTGATGGTAAAAATACTTCAACAAAGCAGCGTGGAACATATTAGAATCGCTTATTGATTATTCCAAAAGAGCCGCCTCTATCTCGCCGATTACATTGTCCGGCGTGGATGTACCGGCGGAAAGACCTATTGAGCCGTAATTTTTTATTTCCGGCGGCAAGTCTGCCGCGCCGCAAGCTATCCATGCGGGTTTTCCAGACTTTTCCGCTATTGCCAGCAAGCGGCGCGTGTTGGACGAGGCGGTGTCGCCCGCAATTATCAGCGCGTCCGTTTTCGCACAAAGTTCGCTAAGCGCATCCTGACGCGACTTGGTAGCGCCGCAAATCGTATTATAAACCTCTAAATTTGGGAAAATTCGTTTTACCGCCGAGTATATGGCCGTATATTCTCTCTCCGAAATTGTAGTTTGTCCGATTATCGCAGTTTTTACCGTTTTATTTTTTAAAAAAAGAGCGTTTGCCGCGTTAAAAGCCTCAGTTTCATCTTCCACAACTAAACTATCAGGCGCAAACATTCGAATTCCCCGCACTTCGCCGTGGTTTTTCTCTCCCGCAATAAAAACGGCATACCCTTTCTCGCGCAATTCACGGGCTTTAAGCTGACTCTTGCGTACTTTGGGACAGGTGGCATCAATAATTTTTGTTCCACG
The DNA here is from genome assembly GCA_031284385.1 of Treponema sp. Next base: position 3,054 of record JAISZZ010000166.1, on the reverse strand, counting down.
CCCTAAAAGCTCCCTTTCGGTTTGCGGGCCTATGCCATGCGCCCGAATCACCGTAACGGAACCGGAAAGAGTTTCGGGCAAATGATATTCGTCCAAAACCGAAAATCCAAGCCGCTCCAAATCCCGCAGCGCCCGCGAGTTATGTATCAGCGGCCCCATGGTAAAAAGCCGCGTCCGCACTGATAGTCGCGAGGCCGTTTCTCGTTCCGCTGGAAGCGTCGTTGTTTGCGCCGCTGTTTGCGCCGCTTCCAGCGCCAAATCAACGGTTCGTTTAACTCCGGCGCAAAACCCAAGCGCGTCTGCTCTGATTACTCGCATAATTGACACTATCAAATTTTTTTGTTAAGATACAATCTATAAAATAAATCATTTCACAATCTGGAGGTAGCTATGGCTATTAAACCCTTGTCCGACCGTGTTTTGGTCAAAGTTGAGAAGGCGGAAACAAAAAGTGCGGGAGGGATAATAATTCCTGATACCGCTCAAGAAAAGACCCAAACAGGGACAGTGGTGTCTGTAGGTCCCGGAACAGAGAAAGAAAAAATCACTGTATCTCCCGGACAGAAGGTAATGTATGACAAATACGCCGGTTCACAAATAAAAGTGGACGGTGTGGAACATCTTATCGTAAAGATGTCAGACATCATCGCCGTTATTGAATAACTGCGGTGAGCGTATGGGGTAACTGGCTGCCGCGTATCGTTCCGTATACCATGCGGCGCGTCCGGTTGCCCCGTTGTCGCCTATACGCTTTTTAACAAACAATGAAATTTATAAGGATGGCGATATGAAAGTCCTCGCTTTTAATGGTAGTCCGCACGAACAAGGCGTTTCGCATAAAGCGATTTTAACTCTTGCATCAGAATTAGAAAAAGAGAATATTTCCACTGAAATTTTGCATATAGGCGATAAAAATATAGCGGGATGTGTGGCCTGCCGTGCTTGCGTTAAAACAGGTAAGTGTAAATTCAATGACATTGTAACGCAGTGCGCCGAAAAACTTGAAAAAGTGGACGGAATAATCCTTGCATCTCCCGTTTACTATGGCGGTATAGCTGGAAATTTTAAGTGTTTTCTTGACAGACTGTTTTATTCCGGCGCTAAATTGGCGTTCAAAGCTGGCGCGTCTATCGTGAATTTACGCAGAACCGGCGGCATAAACGCCTATCATCAGCTTAATAATTACCTGACGCTGGCCGGCGCGGTAATAACTCCCACTGTTTATTGGAACGTGCTGCACGGAAACAGCGCGGACGAGGCGGGACAGGACGAAGAGGGACTGTTTACCGTGAAGACTGTGGGGCGCAATATGGCATGGCTGATTAAATCCCTGGAATTAGGCCGTAAAACTATACCGTTGCCTGCTGCGGAAAAACGTGTCCACACGAATTTTATCCGGTAACGGATATTAAAATTGGCCGAAGGTTAAACATTCGCGGCGGCGGTACTACATTTCGGCTATGTTGCCGTACAAGCCCGTTTCGTTATAATTTAGTCTATGGATGAAACTGAATTTATATTTGGCGTTGATTTAGATGGCGTTGTCGGCGATTTTTACGGCGCGATGCGTGAAATCGCGGCGGATTGGCTCGATAAACCGCTTGATTCGCTGACGGAAGACGTTAGTTTTGGGCTTGAAGAATGGGGCATTGATGAATTCGGCGGTTACGACAGGTTGCATCGTTACGCGGTTACGCAGCGCAATCTTTTTCGTAGCATGAAACCGGTAAAAAACGCATCTGCGGTTTTACGAAAACTTTCTACCGCCGGAATCAGAATCAGAATAATTACGCAGCGCCTGTTTTTGAAGTATTTTCACAAAACCACGATAACTCAAACGGTAGACTGGCTCGATTCGTATGACATTCCCTATTGGGATCTCTGTTTTATGAAGGATAAGGTCGCGGTTGGCGCTCATGTTTATATCGATGACTCCCCCAAAAACATCAAATCATTACGCGATAATTTTTGCAAATGTATAGTTTTTTCAAACTCCACCAACAAGGAACTGCGCGGCCCATGCGCCGATAACTGGCTGGATGTTGAGAAACTGGTAATGCAAGCAAAGGAAGAATGGCGGACGGGAACCCGCGGCCTTTTTGAAGATTACGCCGGTTGAATAATGCTTAGCATAGAAAATCTGGATTTCGGTTTTAATTCACATAAAATATTCGAAAACTTTTCTCTTAACTTAAACGGCGCGGATCCAGTCGTTTTTTTGGGGCCTTCGGGATGCGGAAAAACCACGTTACTGCGCCTGATAGCGGGGCTTTTGCGTCCGGAATCGGGAAAAATCGCGCCGTCCGCCGGCGTAAGTGAGCCGTCCGTATCGTTTGTGTTTCAAGATGCACGGCTGCTGCCGTATATGAATGTTATGGAAAACGTAACGCTGCCCATCATAAAAATTTTTGGCCGCGTGGAAGCGGAAAAGCGGGCTATGTTTTTTTTGCGCGAAAGCGCGTTGGACGGATACGCGGCGGCCTATCCCGCCGAACTGTCCGGCGGTCAGAGACAGCGGGCTTCTATAGCGAGGGCATGGGCATACCCCGCGCATATAATACTGATGGACGAACCGTTTCAATCATTGGATATACCGCTTAAAATTCAGTTAATAGATTCGGTAAAAAGGCTGATGCGCGCCGAAAGCCGCTTCATAGCCGCTGTTACCCACGACCCGCGCGAAGCTGTGTATTTAGGCCGGCGTATAATTGTGCTGGGAATGCCACCGGAAGGCGGCGCCGTCAAAGTTGTTTTTGATGAAACGTTTAATCTGCCGGAAGAACGGAGTTTTGTCTCGGAATCCGGCATTTTACTTGAAAAAAAACTGATTTCAAAACTGCAAGCAGGCGCACCTGCCGCACTTCAAGCAGGCGCACCTGCCGCCGGCGCAATAGCTGCCTCATGACGGGGAAAAAATATTTCCCAGTTGCCCTAGTTTTTCTCCTGAATCCCGCTTGTTTTTATTGAAAACTGCCGTTACACTAACAGTATACAGACTTTGAAATCACGAGTTAGCGGCTGCTTTGGAGGTGTTCCATGATAAAATCATTATCC
>JAISZZ010000146.1 GCA_031284385.1 Treponema sp. | reverse complement strand
ACGAGGCGCTTACGCTGATAATGGTGAAGGCGGACGGAGCCGGCGGGAAGTTTGGAACTGCGGTAGTAACGGTAAGCGGTTCTGTTGACCCGTCCGGTGGGCCGGAAGCGGCGGTGCCTGCCGTAAAGAAGGTAACGGTGACTCCCGCCGCCGTAAATGTGTCAAAGGGCGGCGCGTTCCAGTTCAGCGCGATTGTTGACGCAGTGGACGGGGCGAGCGAAGAGGTAACGTGGACGGTAACAGGCGGAACGGGGAACACCGCGATTACAGATGGCGGCCTGTTGACGGTGGACGCGGCAGAAAGCCCCAAGACGATTACGGTTAGGGCGACATCCGTGATTAACAGTAGCAAGTACGGCGAGGCTGAGGTAACTGTGCCTGCATACACGGTAACGGGGGTAAAGGTAAGCCCGTCCGTAACGGGGGCGAGGCCGGGGTATCCGCGGCAGTTTACCGCAACGGTGGAGGGGACTAACGGCCCACCGCAGACCGTAACGTGGACGGTAAAGACAGAAGCGGGCGAAAACCCCGCAACAGGCACGACAATCAGCGCGGGCGGCCAGTTGACGGTGGGCGGGGGCGAGACGGCGGAGATACTGACGGTAAAGGCGGAGACCACCGGAGGCGGTGGGATGTTCGCCACGGCGAGGGTATACACCAAGAGCGCGCTGTTCGTGGCGGTCGCGGCTTACAGCAGCACGGCGGCGTATTCGTTTGACGGGGAGAACTGGGAAGCGTCGACCCTGCCCAGCAGCGAGTATTGGCATGGCGTAACGTACGGCGGCGGCAAATTCGTGGCGGTCGCATGGAACAGCAAAACGGCGGCGTATTCCGCGGACGGGATAACGTGGTATCCGGCGGATATGCCCGGCGACAGCGCGAATTGGTTTGGCGTAACGTACGGCGACAGCAAATTCGTGGCGGTCGCCTATTCCAGCAACACGGCGGCGTATTCCGCGGACGGGGTACACTGGACTGCCAGCCCCAATGGTCTGCCCAGCAGTGCGGAATGGTATGACGTAACGTACGGCGGCGGCAAATTCGTGGCGGTCGCCCATGACAGCAAAACGGCGGCGTATTCCGCGGACGGGATAAACTGGACTGCCAGCCCCAATGGTCTGCCCAGCAGCGCGAAGTGGGAGAACGTAACGTACGGCGGTGGTAAATTCGTGGCTACCGCCGAGAATAGCAACACGGCGGCGTATTCCGCAGACGGCGGGCAAACGTGGACTGCGGCGCCCCTGCCTGGCGGTAAACGGTGGGAGGGCGTAACGTATGGCGGCAACAAATTCGTGGCGGTCGATGGGAATACCAGCAACACGGCGGCGTATTCCGCGGACGGGGTAACGTGGACACAGGCGTATATGCCCGACAGCGTGTGGTGGGAGGAGGTAACGTACGGCGGCGGCAAATTCGTGGCGGTCGCATGGAGCAGCAACAAGGCGGCGTATTCGGCGGACGGGATAACGTGGCATCCGGCGACCCTGCCCGGCGGCAACGTGCAGTGGTATGGCGTGGCCGCCTTAAACGAAACGCCGTAAATGCCGCAAGCGGCAAAGCCGCTTACTTATGGAGTTTCGGTCGCAAACGCTATGCGTTTGCTTACCCGAAACTCCACCACGTGGCGTGGGGTGGGTTAGCGCGTAGCGTTGCTTTACCGCAAACTCCACCACGTGGCGTGGGTGTTGCCTCCAGCTTCAGCCGGTGTTGTTGCGGTGGTAAATCACGAACCACCCGAACATTTTGTTGCCTGTCCCCATATCACATAATCCGTGTAATCTGTGGACCCCCTTCTTGGCGGTGTCAAACCACGAACCACACGAACCACACGAACATTCTGTCGCCTGTCCCCATACCACATAATCCGTGTAATCCGCGTAATCTGTGGATATTAATTCGCGGCCCCCCATTCTTGGCTGTGGCGTGAAAGGCAAGCTGCAATAACTCTGTCTGCGCCGGAAATATCCTGTTTTATTTCAATACCGTCAAAGCCCGCGTCTATAAGCAGTGCGGCAATTTCACTCATCTGTTCGGGCGCGGCTTCAAGAAAAATACAGCCGTCCGCAAAAAGATGTTTCGCTGCGCCGCTCACTATGCGCCTTATAATTTCAAGGCCGTCTTTGCCGCCGTCAAGCGCTATGATAGGCTCATTTTGTACTTCCGCCTGAAGAGTTTTTATTTGTTCATGCGGAATATACGGCGCGTTAGCCGTTATTATATCGAACCGCCGCGTAATATTTTCAAAAACATCAGTCTGTATAAATTGAATATCATGTTGTAATTTATGTATTTCCGCATTTTTTCGCGCTGCCGCGAGAGCGCCCGCCGATATGTCGCTGGCCGTCATTTTTACACTTGGCCTTTCATACTTTAGCGAGAGCGCCACCGCCCCGCTGCCCGTGCAAATATCGAGTATCTGTATTTCTTTTTTTATTTTTGTCAGCTTATCCACGCGGCAAAGCGCCGCCTCTACAAGCGTTTCCGTATCAGGACGCGGAACCAGCGTGTTCTTGTCAACATAAAATTCAAGAAAACGAAATTCTTTTTTGTTTATAATATATGCCGTACATTCGCCGCCGGCGCGGCGTTCCAGCAATTTTTGATACTTTTTATAATCGCTGTATTTTATTTGATTTTCCGCATCCAGCGCAAGCCGTGTTTTGCTGACATTCAACACATAAGAAAGCAGCGCTGCCGCGTCAAGCGCATAACTTTCAATTCCGGCATCCTTCAAAAAAGCGGCGGCGCAGGTCTGTGTTTCACGCAGCGTCATAATAGATGGCTGGATGTGGGGGGGGGGGGGCTATGGCGAATCAATTCCGGCAGTTTCACGCGCCGAAAGTTTAAGCGTGTCAAACAATTCCGCCGCGTCTCCCTGCATGATAAGGTCAAGTTTATACAGTGTAAGATTTATGCGGTGGTCTGTCAGGCGGTTTTGCGGAAAATTGTATGTGCGTATCCGTTCCGAACGGTCGCCGGAACCAACTTGATTTTTACGCGCCTCCGAGCGTTCCGCCTGCGCCTTGGCCTCCTCCATCTCGTAGATACGGGCGCGCAGTATACGCATGGCTTTCGCTTTGTTTTTAACTTGACTCTTTTCATCCTGACAATGCACCACGATACCGGACGGCAGGTGGGTTATGCGTACCGCGCTGTCGGTAGTATTTACGCACTGTCCGCCCGGCCCGCCCGCCCGCATCACATCTATGCGTAAATCGTCCGGTTTTATGTCAATTTCAGTTTCGTCCGCTTCAGGCAGCACGGCGACCGTAACAGCCGATGTATGAATACGCCCCGATGATTCGGTTACAGGTACACGTTGTACGCGGTGTACTCCCGACTCGTAACGCAAATTTTCATAAACATTGCTGCCGCTTATCGAAAAAATAATTTCTTTATACCCGCCTAGTTCCGTTTCATTTAGATTCATAATCTCAAACTTCCAGCCTTTTGTCTCGGCAAAACGTGAATACATACGGAATAAATCCGCGGCAAATAACGCTGCCTCATCGCCGCCGGTGCCGGCCCTTATCTCCATGATAATATTTTTTCCGTCAAGCGGATCAGGCGGAATCAGCATAGTTTTTTGCTTATCCTGTACGGCGGCCAGCTTTATTTCAAGGGAATGTAATTCCTCTTTCGCGAGTTCCTTCATGTCGCCATACTCTTCCTGAATAATCGCTTTTGTTTCAACAATTTGCGCGGTAAGTTTTTCTATATCGTTTTGAGTTACGGCTATCTCGCTTAAACGTGAATACTCCTTCATCGTTTCGCGGTACTTATTCTGATTTTTTATCAACGCGGGGTCTTCAATTAGTTGTTTTAGCTCATCATAACGTTTTAAGAATACATCTAATCTCTCATTCACTATAAATACCCCATCTCTTTTTTTAGTTTTTTAACAAAGAATTCGTATGCGGCTATAGTCGCCGATAAAGTAATGCCCTGCACTTCGCCGCGCCCCAGCCAATCGGCGCCTTCCATTTCGTAAAAATTTTTCAGCATCGCTTCCATATCGTCAATGCCGCAGTTTTTGTCCAACACGCGGCGGCGTTCAAGCCCGCGAATCTCGTCGTCAAAAGTCTTTTGATACAGACTGTCCCGCCAATCGCCAGTTTCTTGATCCATGCTGCTAACGGTACTCTATTATTCGCTGAAAAGAATCGCCTGCGGACGGCGCCAACACTCCTAATTCCGGCGACATACGAATCTCGCGGCGCTCAGTCCACGCGCCCCGCTCGTCAAACGTGTACTCATAGCGGTAATCCAACGCTTCCTCGTCCGCATCTCCGCCGTCAAACGAAAATCCCGTCATTCTGACAAGCCGCCCCTGTCCGTCCCATTGCAGCGCGAAATTCCCAAAACCGGACTGTTTCCAATAACGCGGGCCGCCGCCTGTGTAAAGCGCTTCGAATATGCTGTCGTCTTTCCGTATCCGTGTCATATTTCCCATACTGTCAAAATCAAAATACTCGCTGCTTGATGAAATCTCACTTTCACCGCCGGAAATTCCGGCGGATTTTCCGCCATCATCCTTGAAAACGGCGTTCTCAGTGTCAGCCGCTTCCTCCTGCCGGTGTTGAATCACGCTTTTATAAAATTGAGGCGTACCGCCTGAATCCGTCCTGCCGGATGTCCGCGCCGTAAAAACAGCGATTATATTCCCGTCAACATCGCGCCATGTTTCAAGCGTCAAACCGCTTCGATACGCAATGGACGCGAAAAACCACGATTCCCCCTCATGAATTCTGGCAAGAGACGGCTCGCCGTCAACATTATCAAACGCAAGGAATTCAATTTGTATGGGGGACTCGCCTTCCACCGTAAAACCGGCCACCTTTTCCTCAGAATCAAATTCTGTTGTAACCTGATAAAAAACGCCGTTTAAGTAAACAGGAAAAGCCGATGCACCGCCTGAATCGAGTCGGGCGTTTAAAACATAGCCCCCGCCGCTCAATGTTACGGCGGAAACATTATAGTTCCCGCTGTTAAAAACGTCAAAAGCGTCAACCGGTATGTTCGCGGGCCAATCCGGACTCCATGAAACGCGCCCGCTTTCCGCATCCCGCAACAAAATGTGTATTGGAAATAAAAAATCGCTTTCAGGCTTTTCGCTATCGTCAATTTCATCCTGCGCCGGCAAAAAAACAGCCGCAAACATAAAAACAAGACAAACAGGAACAAAACTTCGTAACATTGGCTTATTTTACCTGCAACAAAAAAATCTACAAGGTGGAGGAAGATGGTTCACCAGCGGGCATAGCCTCAAAACACTTCCTTAAATTGTGGGCGATACAAGAATCGAACTTGTGGCCTCCAGCGTGTCATACTGGCGCTCTAACCAACTGAGCTAACCGCCCGAAATCATGCTAAACCGCTAAAACGCAAGTTCTAGGAAACACTAATTGACTTTAGGCCAGCCAACTACATTGGCGGTATCAGTGCTTCCTTAAGCGACTTTCTTTTTATACCAAACGCTCGCGGACTACAACATTAACTTCAATCATTCCGCTGGCGCCTAAATCCATTGGAACTATCAAGGCTTCCACTTTTAATGTGTTAGAAATTTCCATGTTCTCGCCGGAAAACAATGCGGGCGGCGTAAGGTCAAACTTGAAACCTAAATCATGGAGTTTCGTAACGGCTTGAGCGGTTATCATATTGGCAAGCTCGGTAATGGTTGCTTTTACCATATCATCCAAGATTTTGAATTCTTCACCGCCATTCATAATACCGGCTACTTTAAGGGCTGTATCTTTAGTCATATCAAACATGACACGCCCCTCAACATCACCGGCAAGTCCGACAAGCGCCGCGACACCTTTTATGCGCATCGACGTTTCTTTTAGATAAAGCTCACCTCGTTTTACCTCAATATTGAGCACCTCTTTCAATACATTAAAGGTCGCTTCAATAAACGGATTTATATATTCTACTCTCATTTTCTGTGTAGCTCCTTTCGCACCAGTTTATATTATTTTTTTTCAGCTCGAACAAATGCTGTAACCGTATCCTTGCCAATAGATTTCCAGTCAGACCCATGCATAACTTCATTTTTACCCAAAATAACAATGCCTTTGGCCTTTAACTTTTCTGATATATCATCCAACACTATTTTTTGCCCTGTAAGCGGTAAAAACGATAGTACGTCACGGCAGACTACAATATCAAGCTCCGGTAAAGTATTCACATTTGTTACATCGTGGTATTCAAAAATAATGCTATCCTTTATTGAAGCGTTAAAACCATAGCCCGCCCGCCCTTTCACCAGAAAGGTTTGACAATAGTCAGGCACATCAGCCATTTCAAATACCATATTCGGCGCGTTTGCGATAGACATTATGTCGCTGTCATTCGCCCAAACTTTTATACGTCCGTCAGGATAACGTAATTTTAGTATACACGCAAGAGAAAATGTTTCATAGCCCTTACCGCAGCCAGCGTTCCAAATCTGAATGTTGTTTGAAGCAAGATTGGGAAGCAGAGCCTTAACCGCGTAGGCATAATCAGACGACCAAAACTTTCCGCTGCACGGCGAGTAGAAGGGCTCCAGATAAGCGTCCGCATCTGCGGTATTTTTCAGTTGAATGTTTTCTTTGCCGCGTGTCAATGCCCATTCGCCCAAACGCTGGGTAATCCAATCCTCGTTTACGGGACTCGGATAGAATTTCTTTAACGCCGTCAGCCCTTCTTTTATAAAACCGATATTATCCGCCGTTAGAACCTGTTCCGGTCGCTTGACTTCCTCCTCTCGCGGCGGCGCATAGTAGCGCTTTTCCTCCACTTCCTCATGTTCTACATTCGAATTCACTGAGAATATATGTACAACGTCGAGGATAATGTAAAGAACTCCATCTTTTTCCACAACGCCGCCTATATATTTTCCGTTAATATCACCAAAAATCGGATGAGACGGCTGTATCAATCTGGAATTGATGCTTACAACCTTGTCTATTCTGTCAACAATAGTGCCATACACGCGGTCCGCGATATGCAAAATAAGCATATTTTCCAGTCCATCCGAATCTTCCGGCGGAGGAAGATGAAAAAAAGTACGCATATCTATAATAGGAATAATATCGCCGCGCAGGTTGTACACCCCGCGCACAAAAGATGCCGCATTCGGAACATAAGTGAATTTATCCGCCTTGGCAATCTCCTTGACATTCATAATATCTACACCGTAATCCTTCCCGCCAAGAGAAAAAGTAATCATTTTGTAGTCCGTGCTGTCTACATACTCTTTTTTTTCTTGAAGTTCCGCGTTTACCGTTTCTAAATCTTTTATTTCCATACCTATTCCTTACGTTATCAGGTTTACTGGTTTGATTAGCGTGTAGCCAGTTCCCGTATACGGCGATGTTCCTTTTCTTTATGCAGGCCGAGTTCCAAAAGCTGTCCCACATCAATTATCAATGACACGGAACCATCGCCAAGTATCGAGGCTCCGGCGATACCCGGTGAATTTGTAAACTGATCGCGCAAGGGTTTTATAACCACGTCTTCCTCTCCAATGAGGCTGTCCACCATGAATCCCATCTTTTTTTCCGCGCTTCCCACAATAACGATGAAATTATAATCGTTCCGCTGCTCAGTTTTTATACCGAAAAGCTGATTCAGCCGCAACAGTGATATTACATCATTTCTTATATTGAAAACCTCGTTACTGTCTATCAGTTTGATATCCTCCGGCTTGATTCTGAGGCTTTCGATTACGCTTGTAATCGGTATAGAGTATGTTTCCGGCCCGACGCGCACTAGCAACCCTTGAATAATGGCCAGCGTAAGCGGCAATTTGATGATAAATTTGGTGCCTCTGCCCTTTTCAGAGTTTATTGTTACCGTGCCGTTCAATTTTTCTATCTGACGGCGCACAACATCAAGCCCTACGCCGCGCCCTGATATGGCGGTTATGGTTTTTGCGGTCGAAAACCCGGGTTCAAATATGAGATTGAATGCCTCAATATCCGTCAAAACTTTATTCGGATGTATGAGTCCGCGCTCAATCGCTTTAGCTTTTACGGCATCAATATCAATACCCTTGCCATCGTCACCGATCTCTATAACTATCATGTTGCCTTCGTTGGTCGCTTTAAGCAACACCATGCCTTCTTCCGGTTTGCCGGCAGTCTTTCTATCGGCGGGCGATTCGATGCCGTGGTCTATCGAGTTACGGACAGAGTGCATTATCGGATCCAACAGATCCTCTATGACAGATTTATCAAGTTCCGTCTCTTCACCCTCTATAACGAGATTGATTTTTTTGCTCAGAGTCTTGGACAGATCGCGTACAAGGCGCGGAAAGCGGCTGAAAATCTGACTTATCGGCACCATGCGTATACGCATTACGCCTTCCTGAAGCTCGCTCGTGATACGTCCCAGATTTTGAGATGTAGAACGGAATTTTACAACAGTGTTCTTTAATGAAGCCTCATACCCGTCAAACAGTGTAAATATGTCGCTGTACTCCTCCGTGATGGACTTGCGTACATCTTTTATCGACTTGCCGTTATGTATGTCATCAAGAAAATCCGGTAACGCATCAAACAAATTTTTGACGCGCTCACGGTACTTGCTTTCCAAACTATGAAGCTCATTGGTAAGTTCATTGAATTGGTTGCTTATCTGATTGAATGTCGCTTTGGTAATAACGGTTTCGGACACAAGGTTCAATAGGTCGTCTATCCGCTTGGAATCAACACGCAGTATCGAACCGGCTTCCTTTCCGGCTTTTTTGGCATCAGCGCCGCCATCAGCGCCTGCTTGGGGTTTTGCCTGAGCGGGGGCGGACGGCGCGGCGCTTTCCGTGTGTGCAACGGCGGCTGCGGCTACAGCCGTAGATTTTGGCGCGGGAGCCGCAACGGGACTTACCTCAGGCGTTTCTTTAGATAACAATGTCTTTATATCGACAACCGTTGCATCAAGTGAAACATCAGGAAGAATCACATAATCTCTAAGTGCCGACGCATTTTCGTTGGATGCAAGATAATAATCCACAACCGGAAAGAATGTGTCGCCATACAGAGCGTCAAAATCCGGCACAGTTTTGAGTATGGTGCCTTTGCTCTTTATCGCGGCGTAAACCTGAATACCGCCGACGGTATTCATCAGGCTGCTTTCATCAAACTTGACAGATACTCTGTACACAGGCTCCTCGCCGTCAATAGCATCCATCAACTCGTGAATTTCATCGCTGCTTATATCATCAGCAGGAGACACAGTGCTTCCTGCCGCAGGCGTGGAAGCCGCCCTTCCCGGAGCGGGAGCGGCGGCGGACTTAGCTTTGGCCACATTCTTTTTGCTCGGCGCACTGTCGGGCAGCAACCTAGACAACTGCCCCTCTATGGCGGAGGTATCCTCGCGGTATACATCGCCATCCATGCGTTTTCCCAGCATGGCCTTTATTATGTCTATCGCCGCCAACAAAGTATCCACAACATTTTCGTCTACAGTAACCTGTTTACCACGTATGGCATCCAATACATCTTCAACAAGATGGGTAAAATGAGATAACTCCATCATTTCAACGGTGGCCGCCCCACCTTTCAATGTGTGCGCCGCACGAAAAATTTCATCAACTGCGTCAGGGTTAGCGCCATCGCTTTCCAACACCAGAATATTTTGTTCCAACGTGTCAACTTGCATCTGGGCTTCACTGAAAAAATCTTTTAGCAGTTCCTCATTATTCGGGTCCAAATAATCGCTCATTCCTCGATTATCCATCAAAAATATGTTAGAGTCAATAGAGCGCGTTGCCTAACCAGGAATTCAACGTATCAAAAACCATGCTAAATGGGGTATGGGCAGGGAACTTTTTAAGCAATTATAGACAATTTTGGACGGATAAGCTGGCAGATACCGGGCAGCCCGGACCCGGTCTGGATGCCAGGACAATTTCTTTAGTGCGCTGAGATACATCTTCAGTCGTTTACTCCATAGAAAACTGGTCCGCCTTTATCCTTTTCGTCTGGGGAGATGAACCAGATGGGTGATACTTTGAATTCCTGCTTATTGACAATTAGCGATGTAACTGCTAGATTTTGATGGATATTAGCCAAATGGTCAGGTTTAGGAGTTTTTGATTGGGCAAACTTGGAATTATAACTCAAATAGTGGGACCGGTAATTGATGTCCGTTTTAAGGAAGGTGAGACACCTGCCATTCTTAACGCGTTGGAAGTTAAAGTACAAGCAGAAAAGGGAATCGAAGGTCAGACTGATCGTACCGTCGTGATGGAAGTTTTGCAGCATATCGGCGATAACCGTGTTCGTTGCGTAGCAATGTCCGCTACTGAAGGTCTAATGCGCGGTATGGAGACTCTGGATACCGGTTATCCTATCAGAGTTCCTGTAGGCGAGGAAGTTTTGGGACGGATGTTCGGCGTAACAGGAGCTACGATTGATGACCGTGGCGATTTTTCCTGCAAAAAATACGAGGCGATACACCGGAGTGCACCGCCTTTTGCCGAACAAAAACCGGCGACCGACGTTTTTGAAACCGGCATTAAAGTCATCGACCTGATAGCGCCCTACGCGAAAGGCGGGAAAATAGGGCTTTTTGGCGGGGCCGGCGTTGGTAAAACAGTAATCATAATGGAGCTGATACACAATATTGCGACAAAACATTCAGGGTTTTCAGTGTTTTCCGGCGTTGGGGAACGCAGCCGCGAAGGAAACGATCTTTGGAACGAGATGAATGAGTCCGGTGTCATAAATAAAACGGCGCTTGTTTTTGGACAGATGAACGAACCGCCCGGCGCGCGTATGCGCGTGGCGCTTTCCGGCTTGACAATGGCCGAACATTTTCGGGATGAATCGGGTCAGGATGTACTTCTTTTTATAGACAATATTTTTCGTTTTATACAGGCAGGCGCGGAAGTTTCTGCTCTTTTGGGGCGTATTCCAAGCGCAGTCGGTTATCAACCCACGCTCGCAAACGAGATGGGTGCTTTACAAGAGCGTATAGCCAGCACTTCACGCGGTTCAATAACGAGCGTGCAGGCGGTTTATGTGCCAGCGGACGATTTTACGGATCCCGCTCCCGCAACGACTTTTGCTCACCTTGATGCCACAACGGTTCTTGACCGTAAAATCGTAGATTTGGGTATATACCCCGCCGTTGACCCGCTCGGCTCAACTTCCCGCATACTCGATCCAGCCGTTATAGGCAAAGAACATTATGAAACGGCGCGGCGGGCGCAGCAACTTCTTCAACGTTATAAAGAATTACAGGATATAATCGCGATACTCGGTATGGACGAGCTTTCCGCCGAAGATAAACTATCCGTTTCCCGCGCACGCAAAGTGCAGCGTTTCTTTAGCCAGCCGTTTTTTGTCGCTGAAAAATTCAGCGGCATGGAGGGTAAATATATACCGGTAAAAGATACGGTACGCGGCTTCAAAATGATACTTGACGGTGAACTTGATAAAGTACCGGAGCAAATGTTTTTTATGGCCGGCAGTATAGATGATGTTTTAGCCAAAAGCAGAGAATAAAATGGCTGTCCTTTATACGCTTGAGATATACACTCCGCGCCGTATGTTTTTTTCAGATTCGGTCGAAGCGCTGACGCTGGTCATTGCCGATGGAGAAATCGGAGTTTACGCGAATCATTCGCGTTTTACCGCGCCCGTAAAATGTTCGGTAGCGAAAATCAAGGACAAAAAAGGCGTTTGGAAAATTGCTTTTATCGGTGACGGCATAATTGAAGTTAAGCGGCATAAGACTGTTTTATTGACCGTCGCAGCGGAATGGCCGGAAGAAATAGACTATGAACGAGTGTTACGATCCAAGAAAGATGCCGAAGAAATGCTGAAAAGCAGCCATTTTCAATTTGAACGGCTTGCGGCAAAAGAAAAAATAAGACGCGCTGATGTCCGTCTTAAAACCTGCGTTGCGGCGAATATCATACCGGATTCACGGACGCTCAACACATCCGCCTCATAAATTTCGCTTGTAACTCAACCGCCGAGTCAAACATACCCACGCCACCCACTGGTTGCCGCGCACAGAAATTAATTTGACAAAATTAAACTGTTTAGCTTATAATGGGTTTATTTAGGAACCTTATGGTTCTTGAATAAGTCTCGCAAAATACGCGGCATTTTGTTGTCTTTAAACGGAAATTGTTCAAAAACTTCAGTTTTTGAACAACTCTAATGTTACAGGCTGGAGGTAAAAACGTGCTGTTTTTAAGGAAAAATCTTAACTGGATTCCGTTCTGCTTGATAATAATACTTACGGCTTGCGATACGGCGGTCGACTCGGAAGAAGACGAAGCGTCTAAAGATGGTGGAAGCGCTGGCGAAAAAACATACCCGCCTCTTTCAGGGCGTTTAACATACGAGACCTCGACAGAAGAGGGACGGCGTTTTAGTCAAATATTTGGCAAGCAGCTTGAAGCATTAGATAACATTCTTTCAACAATAAACCTATACTACGATGACGATTATATAGAATCGCTTGTCAAAGACGGCGAACCGCTTTTACTGCAAGATTTTTCGGAATACTTTGACGCCGCGAAAACCCGCGAGTTTCAAGGCGTGGACGGAGTCACGTATGAAACTACGCTGGGTGATGAAATATCCGCCGTTGCACAGGACTTTTTGGGCGAATTTGAAAAGCTAAAGCCGGATTTAACGGCTTTTACACAAATAGACGGGGCTTTCATTAAAGACGGAATTATGCGCCTCCCTAACAGCGATATAATTATAGATACGGGTACAACGCTTGGTATTCTTGAGCTTGAGATTGAAAAGGCAAAACGCGCAAACGAGGATATTGAAACGCTTGTTGCTGATATAAACGCCGTAACAGGTGATTTTTTTGAAAAATCGGCATATACGGATAAACCTATTGACGAAACCTCTGAAACGGAAAAAGCCGCTGGCGGCGCTCAAAAGGCGATATATAAAACTTTTGACTTACAGTATGATTTTGGGATAATCCCTTATTCATTTGATGATTTACGGTATCATGCCATTGAAGATAAGAGCATTGAGAGTGAACATAAAGCCGCGTTGTTAGACGCAATGCGGGATTGGGAAAACAGCATAGCCGCTATCGGCGGGTCAATCGTGTTTGTTGATAAAACTGATGATATAATTTATGAAGCGCTGGCTTTGGTATGTCTTGCAAAACTACGCGCAATGTACACAGAAGATATTGACTCAAATGGCTACGCAAACACTGGCAGTGGTATCGGCGTTGCGCGACTTGCTATAAAAAGCGGGCTGCGGGATATGGAACTTTACCGCACAACGCGGCACGAATTAGGGCATACGCTGGGACTCTATCATGAACACCAGCGCTGGGACAGAGATGAATATGTGGATGTCAGCGCCGATCCAAGATATACTAAAGACATGATGGACGGCGGCATCAACTATGGAAAGATAGATGAGTATTTTACTATTAAATGGCCTGAAATCAGGGTAAAAATGGTAGGCGTAAGAACTGGGCCGTTTAAGATATATTTACCGGTGTTCTACATAGAGTGGGTAGATATTAATTTGTTTAAACTTGCCGACGGCTGCGGGGATTTTGATTATGATTCAATAATGCTATATGGCGGGAAAAATAATAACGGGAGATATACTAAAATGAAGAAACAGCATGAAGGATACTACTACAATTGGGATGCGGCAAATAAAACATTTGTTTCTTTTCAACGGACATACAGGGTTGGAGATGAAGCTCCATATAATATAATTATATCTGAAAATGATGCCCGTACAGTAGCGAAAAATTTTAACGAATGGTTTATACTCAATAGATTGTGGTAGGAGGTTAAGAATGAAAAGGAATGTTATTTTTTTGTTGATACTAAACATAGCCGTTCTCCTTGTATCGTGTGCCGAGGAATCTGTATGTTATCTTGGCTATAACATAGACTTGTATTTTAATATTAAAAATGATACTAATACCGACCTGTATATTACGGTTAGCGTCGATGATATTTGGCCGGAAAGCACGGAAAGCATAGCGCTATACGCAAAAAAGACTGCCGATGTGTTTATCAATTATTTTAGTTATTTCGAATGGGATGAGTCCTTAGCCTCCCTATCCTTACAAATATTCGAGTCACCGCCTTCGGGAACAGTTTCGCGGATATACGAATATAAATTGACTACATTGAAAAAAATCGCTGAATATGATACTACCATTAGATATTCCCTTGTAATTACCGATGAAATGTTGGGAATACCGGCAGAAATCGAAACAATGGAACCTGAAACAACAGAAACAAACGAACAATCAGATGAAAACGCGGAGGAACAACTGTGAAATTAAA
>JAISZZ010000138.1 GCA_031284385.1 Treponema sp. | reverse complement strand
TTGACAAAAATAAAGATTTGTAATACGTTGAGACATCTATATTTAGGAGGATTTATGAGCGCCGTTATAAGGCTCAAAAAATTTGGAACAAAAAAACGTCCTTTTTATCGCATTGTCGTGATGGATTCGCGTATGCCGAGGGACGGTAGAACGATTGAGGAATTAGGTTACTATCATCCAATAGCGGAAGAAGGTAAACAAATATCTTTCGATGCCGGTAAGGCGGTAAAGTGGTTGAAAGTGGGCGCAAAACCCAGCGACACAGTACGAAAGATTTTTAACAGAAAAAATATCAAGATGAACAGGCTGGAAGTCCCGGCGGAAGAGGCATCAAGTTAAGTGTGCCGCCGTCAATCGCGTAATTAGCCGGAAATTCCGGTAAACGGCGCGATTTTGCTGGAATGTGTCTGGTAACGTATTGATTAAACAAAATTGATGAGGCTGGATTGGAAAAAGATCTTGTTGAATATATAGTAAAGTCGCTTGTTGATGACCCGTCTGCGGTGTCGATAAATGTTGTTAATGGCGATACCGCCCTTATTCTTGAGCTTACTGTTGGAGAGGGCGATATTGGTAAGGTGATAGGCAAGTATGGCCGCGTAGCTAAAGCAATAAGAACCGTTCTTCAGGCCGCCGCAGCAAAGGCCGGAAAAAGAGCCCTTTTGGAAATCCTTGATTGATGAAAAATTTATAAGCGCCGTTATTTTATCGCCGTTTGCCCTTGAGGGTTTTGTAAAAGTACGTTCATTTTCAGGCGAAACAGCGCATTTATTACGGCTTTCATCTGTTATACTACGAAATTCCACCGGTGAGCGCGTCTATAAAATTGAAAAAATACGGACAATCGAAGGATCGCCCGGAAATATTCTTGTTAAATTCAAAAATATTGACACGCCGGAACAGGCGAAACCGCTTTCTGGCTCCGAATTATTACTTTCACGGGAGGAAGCGGCACCGCTTGCGGACGGTGAGTTCTATATCGAAGACTTAAAGGGCATTCGCGTGGTTGGCGTGGACGGCGCGGAGCTTGGGGCGGTAACGGATATACTGGAGGGCGGCGGCGGGCAGTTGGCCGAAGTGCGGCTGCTTTCTGGGAAACTAAGACTCGTGCCGTTCAGAAACGAATTTTTCGGTGAAATCAACATTAAAAAACAGGAGATAGCGCTGTTATCGACATGGATTATTGAATGAAATATACGGTTCTTTCGCTTTTTCCAGAGATAATTGATGCTTTTTTTGCTACATCTATCATGGCGAAGGCGATAGCGCGCGGTATTGTGGAGTACGAGGCTGTCAACATACGCGATTACGCGATGGATAAACATAAGACCTGCGATGACGCTCCTTACGGCGGCGGCGCTGGTATGCTCATGTTACCGGAGCCGCTCGCACGGGCTTTAGACGCGGCGGGCGCAGGCGATACGGATAAACGTGCGGTATACCTTTCGCCGTCCGGCAAGATGTTCAATCAAGATATGGCAAAAGAACTATCGCGTGAGCGGGAACTAATCCTGATTTGCGGACGCTACGAAGGCATAGACCAACGCATAATCGACCTTTATGTTGACGATGAAATTTCAGTCGGGGACTATGTACTGTCCTCAGGCGAGACGGCGGCGCTGTCGCTTATAGACGCGAGCTACAGACTCGTAGATGATGTAATAAACGCCGAATCTCTGAACGAAGAAAGTTTTTCCGGCGGATTGCTGGAGTACCCCCAGTATACACGACCGGAAATATATGATAGTGTATATGGAGGGGTGCGGGTTCCTGAAATTTTGCTTTCAGGCCATCACGAAAATATTAGACGCTGGAGACTCAGAAAACGGGTCGAAAAAACCTTTTTAAATCGCCGTGATTTATTGCATAAAGGCTTAAAAGAAGGGATTTTTGACGATGAAACCCGTAAAATCATATATGAAATATCCGGCATAGTGGAGGAATTATGAATGAGATAAAAGCTATCGAAGAAGCGCAGATGAATAGCGAGGTAACTTTATTTAGGCCTGGCGATACTGTCAAAATTCATTTCAAAATTGTTGAGGGAGGCAAGGAGCGTATTCAGATATATGAGGGGCTGGTAATAGCGATAAAGAATTCACGCTCTGGGAAAACCTTTACTGTCCGCAAAAATTCTTACGGCGTTGGCGTTGAGCGCGTGTTTCCGCTCTATTCGCCGCGTATAGCGCGTATAGAAGTCAGCCGTTCAGGTAAAGTACGGCGCGCAAAACTGTACTATATCCGGCATAAGATTGGGAAAGCCGCGAAAATCAAGGAATTGCTGGGCAAAAAAAGCACGGTAACAAAGGGTCCCGGTTCTGAGGGGGGGCGGACAAAGCAGAGCGAGCTTGCCGGTACGGAATGAATTAACGGAAAAATATTATGGAAAAGATAGAGGTGACAAAGTTAAAAGAAGGGCTGGTATTTAACAACCCTTTATTTATTGATGAAGACAGTATTTTTGTAACGGCAAATACCCGTATTCTAAAAAAAGACATAGACTTACTAACATCTCTCGGCGTTAAAGAAGTTTTTGTAAAAAAAGAAACAGATCCATTTTTGGATTTACGGGAACCAGTGTCTATTAAAAAACCCACGTTTCCGGTACAAGCAAAACCTGTCATCATAGAAGACGATACTTCCGATCTGTCGTCCATGCCCAAAGAGCCATTTTTGGACAGCAGCATCAACATAGAGGATGACGCTTCCGATATGCCGTCCATGCCGGCTGTTACAACGAATGCGGATATATACATCTCAATAGCGCGTATTGTTGAGCAGCTTAACGGCATATTTGACGCTATCGCCGCCCGTAGAATGGCAAATATCAGGCTTTTATGGAATATCACTGATTCTCTGATAGATATAGTTAAAAAGCACCGCAACTGCGCCATTAACTCTATTTTTTACAATGATTCCAGCAAGAACATTGCGCTGGCAAAGAATTCTGTGGATTCCGCCATTATATCGGCGATTATCGGAAAGGAACTAAATCTTGACGAATCCAGAAATCAGGAACTTATTGTGGCCGCCATACTGCATGATGTCGGTATGCTAAGGCTGCCGCGTGATATTGTGACAAAGCAAGGAAAACTTTCGGCGGACGACGTGCAGGTAATTCAATCTCATCCTGTTCATTCTTCAAATATTATAAAAAATGAACTGCTCTATCCTAATTCTATAGGCCATATTGCGCTGCAACACCATGAACGCTGGGACGGAAACGGCTATCCACGCCGCCTTTCGGGAACTTATATAAATTCACGTTCCCTTATAGTGGCGGTGGCGGATGCTTTTGTGGCTATGGTAAGCAATAAACCGTACCGTAACTCTATGTCCGGTTACATTGCCATGAAGACAATTCTTTCAGAGAACGCATCTCATTTTTCACCGGACGTGCTAAAAGTGTTTTTGAAAATTATGGGTATATATCCGTTAGGTTCACTCGTGCTGCTTAATGACGGTTCTATGGCTAGGATAGTGGATATTAATGAAAAAGCGCCGCTGCGTCCTGTGATTCAAATTGTACCGGACATTGATAATAATACGTTAACTGGGAACAAGATAGATCTCTTATCAGAAAAGTCGCTGTTTATAACACGCGCCATCACGCCGGCATAATAGTCGCAGGATGCGGTCTTGAGCGGGCGCCGCCCTCATTCTGAAATATTGTCGAATAAAAAACCTCTGACCGGCAAGGAGGGTGAAGACAGGGCGGCGGCTTTTCTTGAGTCCGCCGGTATGCGGATAGTCGGACGAAATATCCGTTTCCAGCCGGGTGAAATCGATATAATCGCCATTGATAATGATGTGTTGGTTTTTGTGGAGGTCAAAACGTGGTCTGTATACTCCATCGAAAATCTTGAATACAGCATCGATCTAAAAAAGCAAAGCCGAATCATAGAAACCTCTAAGTATTTTGTCAAAAACCATCGAGAATATAGAGATATGTCAATTAGATTTGATGTTGTTTTTATACAAGCGGACGCTGTTACTCATATTGCATCCGCTTTTACGGAGGGTGTATGATTGTGGGGCAGACGGAAAAACGTAAAAAAACACCGGATCCGTTAAGAATTGCGCGGTTAAAGCAATCAATAAATAATAAGGAATATCTTTCGAGCGCGATTCAGCATATTGCCCAGGTTTTGAGCAATGAAATTCTGGGCATTAAAGAAGGCGGAACTTATGAAGAACGAAAATTCGAGGGGAGGAGATAGACGTAATAGGCGTTCAGGTCAGGTCGAACAACCGCGCAGGCAATCCGCCCGAAACAATGCTGTAAACGATTGTGAGCCGGCGCACGGTTTTAAAGATCGTGGAAGTAATAAAAAAAGTGGAAGAGAGCAGGAAAAAGGTAATAAGAATTTTAGCAGTCGTCCTAAATGGACATCCCCAAAACTGCGTACAGAACCTATTCCAACGCCGATTTGTTCTTACTGTAAAGAGCCTATAAAAGATTTGGCATCCGCGTTCTCCTGTAAAGACAACGATGAAGGCGCCGTACATTTTGATTGTGCGCTAAAACGCATAGCTGAAATGGAACCGCTGGAAAAAGGTGATTCCGTAACGTATATAGGGGGCGGGCGTTTTGGAATAGTAACTTTTGAAAATCCGCGTGTGCCCGGCAGTTTTAAAATAAAAAAAATAATAGAATGGGAACAGAAAGAAAAACGCGCTCCATGGCGCGGTCATATAGCGGATCATTTTTCGCTTACATAAGGGGTTTTCGCATGATTGGAATAATAGGCGCGATGGAAGAAGAAGTCGCAATTCTTCAGGGTTTAATATTGAATCGCGCAAAAGAAACAATAGGCCCGTTTGAATATTTTACCGGCGTGTTGGAAGGTAAGGACATCGTCCTTTTGCGCTGCGGCATAGGGAAGTGCAACGCGGCGATGGGGGCGGCGCTGCTTGTAAACCGGTTTAAGCCTGACCTTGTGATAAATACGGGCTGCGCCGGCGGCATGAATCCGGCAGGATGTACGCCGGCGCTCAATTTCGGCGATGTTGTCGTGTCATCGGCGCTTGTTTATCACGATTTTGATATTTCAGCATTTGGCTACGCCGTGGGTCAGATACCGGGCATGAAAGACGCTTTCTTTCATGTTGAAAAATCTGTCATACAAACGAGCCTTCGCGCAATCGGTGAACTCAAGAGTGAAGGACTTTTACCCGCCTCATTGAATTACACGGAATGTTTGATAGGTTCAGGCGATATATTTGTGTGCGAAGCTAAACGTGTTGAGAAAATCATAAAATTATTTCCCAATATACGCGCCGTAGAAATGGAGGGCTCCGCGATAGCGCACGCCTGCTCTCTTTTTGGTACGCGGTATATTGTCATACGCGCCATGTCCGATATAGCCGGTGAAGAATCTCCTGTGAAGTTTGATGAATTCCTGCCGGCAGCGGCAAAACATTCATCAGAAATAGTAAAACGAATAGTAAAACTATATTAGGAACTGTAAAAAAATAAATTGCTTATGCAATAAGTAAATAATATGACCAAATGGTCATGTTATTTACTTACAGTTCCTTAGGGAAGCACTGATTTATGCGAGTGCGCATAAATCGGTGCTACTTTAATGCCGTATTTGCGTAATGAAATGAGCAAATACATAGGGCAACGCTGATTGGCCTCAAGTTAATCAGCGTTGCCTTAGAGTTGTTCAAAAACTGCCTCATTGAGGCATTAAATATTCCGGCGGCGGGTTTTTTTGGCGATAAGCCCTTCGGTTAGTGTCTGGTACAGGTAGAACAGGTGGGCTACGCGGTCGGCATCGTTGGTGAAGGTTTTGCCGTAGGCTTTCTCTACCGCCTTGTCGAGTGTCTGATGGGCTTTGACCAGTTCCGGCGGCATGGTCAACGGGTCGTATAAATCGGCTAGGCTGCTATCAGGGTACTTGGCACGGGCATCCAATACTGCCTGCGCTGCCGTTTCGATGGCGGCTTTGTGTTTTGCGGCTTCC
>JAISZZ010000059.1 GCA_031284385.1 Treponema sp. | reverse complement strand
TATTTGGGAGATGAGCAGTACCGGGCATCCCGGAACCGGTCTGGACGACAGGACAATTTCTTTAGTGCGCTGAGATACGTCTTCAGTCGTTTTCTCCATGAAAACTGGTACGCCTTTATTCTTTTCGTCTGGGGAGATGAACCAGATGGGTGATACTTTGAATTCCTGGCCGCTCTCACAAGTAGCAGCAAATGCTGTGCAAAATGTTCCGCATTTTGCTGTTTTTTAAGCGAAGGTTGTTCAAAAACTGAAGTTTTTAACAACTCTATTAACGGAAAAGCGTGCTCCGGTTGTTTTAAGTACCGGTGTCTCTCATTTTTTAATCCCGCTTTTAATCCCGCCACGAGCAGCAAGTTTTGTAAAGATTATTACTTTAATGCGAATGTCAATGAAGCTGATATATTTTGAAATGAACAAATACAGACGGAAACACTGACGTTCTAACATAGTTGGGCGGGAACTCAAGCAATGTTGCCTTTAAGTTTCCAGATGGACCTGAATCAGTTTGTATCGGCCATCGTCATCACGCGCCCAATAAATATCTTCAACGATAGTTTCGCCCGCGCCGCCAATATCCAATTGAACGTTATGGCCGCCGCCTATTGCCCAAATTTTAAGAGCCGATGAATTGGAAATCCAGACGCGCACACCGTTTTGCGCCTGAATCGTCTGCTCGTCTCCTTTGACAAAGTATCGCTCGTTCCTACCTTGCCGTGCGGCCTCGCGTAAAATCTCCCACCGGAACATACAGTACCCGCTAAATGACACTTGAAGGGTGAATGGATATGCGTTTGAGGCGCTAAAAATTACGCGCGGCACCGAATTCGCACTTGAATCCTCCGCGCTGGCCTGATCACCGGACAATGTTTCCGCCAGTTGTTCCATGCCCGTGGAAGCCGTCATATTTAGCAGGTCGAATCTTAGCAATGCTCCGACCTCAGGCCGGTTTTGCGCGTAATCTATCGCGCTTATCCGCAGTTCCGCAAGGCCGTCGCTGTTCAAATCGGCGGCGGCCTCGTTATTTAAACCGAGTTTTATGTCTTTTCCCGGGGCTGCTAGTGTTATAACATCGCCGATACCTGTCAAAGATACCTTGTAATTGTTGCCGGCAAACGGAATTAAAAGGATATCGCCCTCATAAAAACGTTTTTCCAAAGCGCCTTCTGTCAGCGAATATTCGGCAGGCATTCCTGAGGCCAATTCTTCCTGCCTTTCAGTTTTCGGCATGAAAAAAAAGTAATAAACAGCCCCACCGCCCAACGCGAGTCCGGCAAGTGTTATTAATGATATTGCAAGAATACGCGGGACATTGAGCGGCGTATGCAAGAGTTGTTCCACGGGAACAGGCTCTTCCTGAATCTTGATGATACGGTAAAGCGACAAGAGTTCCTTTACATCAAGCCCTAAATATTCGCCATAATTTTTCAAAAAACCCAGCGTGTATGTTTCAGCGATAAATTGTGAAAAATCCTCCGTTTCCAGCGCCGCGAGGTATTTTCGGGCAATATTTATTTCACGGGCAACTTCGTCTATCGAGAGCCCCTTGTTTTCACGCGCCATTCTTAACTGTTCGCCTATACTTTTCATCATTTTCTACCTAAATTTCCACTGCGTCATAAGCGTCACGCTATTCCGTGTCTCTAAACAAAAAATTATTGTAAAGATTCGCCGATGCGGGGGAATCGTATACAAACCGGTGCTCGGATATTCCTTGGTTGGGCTTAATTTCCGAAAAATCAAATTGAGTATGACCGTCCGCGATAGTTGTCCCCTGAATACGGCGTATAAAAAGACTTGACGGATCTATACTAAGAACTATTTCACGGAAACCTTCAGAGCCATAACGCCGCGTAAGGCGGAGCCGCACAACTTTTTCGCGGGAATCGTCGTCGAGCGGCACAGGATCAGGGCCGGTTATGAATGCCGCCGCAAAATTTCGCCGCAGCAGTGAAAGTCCGCGCGATGTCGCGAGATTCGCGCCGGACGAACTTACACTCTGATTCAAAATCGCACGGAATTCAGGCAGATAAACCGTCAACATATTGCCGTCAAATACAATAACCTGCTCAGCCGGAGTCGAAAAATCTATTCGTAAAAAATTGGGCTGCTTATGAACGATCGTTCCATACATATCCATATTACCCGATCTTATTCTAATGCGCGCCTCGTAATCACTAAATGTGGCATACTTGTCCGATACACGCTCAAGAAAATTTTCCGCCGTAACAATTTGCTGCGCGTTTAAATTAAACTGAAAAGCCGTAAGCATCGGCAAAATAAAAAAAGCGTATTTTCTCACAAAATCCTCTCAAATCGATTGGCCGCCTCTGGAAGATGGGCGCGGCAGTTTCAGCATATCTGCCGAGGATGAGATTTGAACTCACACGGCCTAGGGCCAGGGGATTTTAAGTCCCCGGTGTCTACCATTCCACCACCTCGGCTTATATCTGATTTCAGTTTTAAAACTGAAGCCTTGAAAGCCTTGTGTTTTAGTCTAATATTTATTATGACTAATGGTCAACTTGTCAGAGTGGGTGACTATAAGATCGTAACTCTTTGCCTTATAATGAGTTACAAAGCTACAGGCAAAATAATCCGTAAAAATTCTTTGTCCCGCAAAATTATAAATTTACGTGCGCCCACCGCAGTCCGCGCCTACTATACCAGAAAGCCGTTCTGTTATATGATAGAATCATCGAATTTTTGGAGGTTTTATGACCATAGCGCAGATGTTTGGGCAGAGCGGCGCGCTTGCGTTGCTCGGTATGGCGGTAGTTTTCGGCTTTCTGACTATTTTGATTGTTGTCATATCCCTGACCGGTCGCGTTATCCACGCGCTGGGGCTGGACAAGGAAGCCGTTACCGGTAACAAGGCGGCTGCCGTAAACGCGGTGCCCGGCGGGATTGACGGCACAATAGTCGCCGCGATAACAGGTGCAGTTAAGACGTACCGCAAGAATAACGCCAAATAACGGCCACCGGAGCGTTTTACGCTTGCGCCGGTTTGAATAGTCGCGTCAAGTATTTTGTTTTGAGGGCGTCGAGAACGCCTTATAATCCCCGCGTGTTAGTTGAAACGCGCGTCAAGTTTTTAATTAATAGGAGTGAAGATGTCAAAAATTAAACTGAACGATTTGGTTTTAAGGGACGCTCACCAGTCCCTGTTCGCCACGCGGATGACGACGGCGGATATGCTGGGCGCTCTGGATATGTTGGATAAGGCCGGTTACTGGGCGCTGGAGGCATGGGGCGGAGCGACTTTCGATTCGTGTATACGCTTCTTGAACGAGGACCCGTGGGAGAGGCTGCGAACCTTGAAAAAGGGACTGCCGAACACGCCGGTTATGATGTTGCTGCGCGGCCAAAACCTGCTCGGTTACAGGCACTATGCGGACGACGTTGTCGATAAATTTGTGGAGAAGGCGGCGGAAAACGGTGTCGGCGTGTTCCGTATATTTGATGCCTGCAACGACCCGCGCAATTTGAAACGCGCCGCGGATGCCGCCAAAAAAACAGGTAAACACGTACAGATGGCGATTTCCTACGCTACAACTCCATATCATACCAAAGAGATTTATGCCGGTCTCGCCAAAAAGTACGCCGAATTCGGGGCGGACTCGATTTGTATAAAGGATATGTCTGGATTGTTGAAACCATACGAGGCATACGAACTGATAAAAGCGATGAAGGCCAAGGCGGGTATCCCGATAGACATTCATACTCACGCCACGACGGGACTTTCCGTAGCGACGCTAGTCAAGTCCGCCGAGGCCGGCGCGGAATTCCTTGACACGACTATTTCATCGATGGCTATGGGTACGAGCCACAGCCCTACGGAAACGATTGTCGAGGCATTCAAGGGGACGGAGTTCGATACCGGCCTTGACACGAAGGCTTTGCTCGAAATTGCCGCCTACTTCCGCGATATACGCAAAAAGTACGCCCGCTTCGAGTCCAGCTTTCTTGGGGCGGATACCCGAATTCTTGTTTCCCAAGTACCGGGCGGTATGCTTTCCAATCTGGAAAGCCAGCTTAAAGAGCAGGGCGCTCAAGACAAGATTGACGATGTGTTGAAAGAGATCGCCGTGGTGCAGAAAGACTGCGGCTACATCCCGCTGGTAACGCCGACAAGCCAAATTGTCGGCACTCAGGCCGTGTTCAATGTGCTTTTCGGCAGGTACGCCAAAATTACAACGGAGACGGCCGACCTTGTTACCGGACGCTACGGCGCGCTTGCCGCGGAAGCCAACCCGGAGCTTGTCAAAAAGGCGCTTGCCCAAAACAAGTATGACGCGGTTTTGACGGCGCGTCCGGCGGACCGTATCCCGAATGAGTTTGAAAAGATCGAGGCCGAGGCGAAGGCGGCGGGCGCTAAAACCACCGAAGATGCGCTTACATACGCGATGTTCCCCAAAGTAGCGCCGAACTTCTTCCGGGACAGGGCGAAGGGGCCGGTCTCAAGCAGCGAGTTTGCGGCGAAACCGGCGGGCGGCGGCGCGGCTCCCGCAGGCGGCAGAGCGGCGGCCTATGTCGTAAACGTGAACGGCGCGGATTACCATGTAGAGGTGCGTCCGGAAGGCACGGTGGCGATAGCTCCGGCGGGCGGTGGCGCGGCTAAGGCAGTGAATGTAGCGGCGGCTACGGCAGGCGGCGGAGCCGCCATCAACGCGCCTGTTGCCGGTACGATACTCAAGTATGCAGTTGCGGAAGGCGCTCAGGTTTCCTCAGGCGACACGATCATCATTATCGAATCGATGAAAATGGAACTTGAGATAAAGGCCACATCGGCGGGTAAGGTTCATTTCATTGTTCCTACAGGGCAGGCGGTACAGGCGCAACAGCCCGTCGCTCAGGTTGGATAACGGCCATGATAGAATTCAAGAAAGACCCGGTTTGGGTAACAAAAATCTGTTTGCTAATGTTGGCTGGGGCGCTGTTCCTGTCGGCGGCGCTTTCGTTTGCGCCGCGCGCTCTGGCTCAGAGTACGCCGGCGGAACCGGCTTCCAGAAACGAGGCGTCCTACCTTAATCCGGACGGGCTCATTCCCGGTACTGAACACGGCGAGATTAAGTCAATTTCCATATCCTCTTTTGCCCGCAGTATAGCTGAAACAACCGGTCTGTACGCATTCATCACGGATGCCAAACAAATGTTGACTCCAAGCGGCGATTCCACTGTGGTATTCGGCTGGCAGGAACTGTTGATGGTTATTGTCGGTTTCGTGATTGTCTGGCTGGGAGCGGTAAAGGGTTTCGAGCCTCTGCTCCTGATACCGATTGGTTTCGGCACGATCTTTGTAAATGTGCCGTTTGCCGGTATGGGCGATCCGCCGCACGGTTTTCTGCATATCATCTATGAAAGCGGTGTGGGTAACGAATTCTTCCCGCTCTTTATCTTCATGGGCATAGGCGCGATGACGGACTTTGGCCCGCTCATCGCAAACCCCAAGACCGCGCTTTTGGGCGCGGCGGCGCAGTTCGGCGTGTTCGGCACTCTTTTCGGCGTTACCGCGATGAACCTTATACCCGGCGTCAACTTTACGTTAAAGGAGGCTTGCGCCGTCGCCATCATAGGCGGCGCGGACGGCCCCACGACTATCTACATCGCCGCAAAGCTGGCGCCCAAATTACTCGCTACTGTCGCTGTCGCGGCGTACTCTTATATGGCGCTCGTGCCGTTGATACAGCCGCCCATAATGAAGGCGCTCACAACA